>JBDTDT010000099.1:0-5179 GCA_039922995.1 Nitrosospira sp.
AAGCGGCGAGTAACGAAGGGCTGGATGAAATCCGTCCCGTCCCTTCGGGTTGCGCACAAAAAAACGCGGATGCGGCGTTGCAAAGCGCCTCGCCTCCGCGTTTTTCGTGTAGCAACGCGGGCGTGAAATAAGGGTTAACAGGCCCTAACCGCTTTGCAGCCGATTTCCTTTAAGTCCGACAGGCTGCTAGAACACACCGCTATTCATGCCACAAACAAATGGCCCGGTAGCGATCGCTCCGGGCCATTGTTTATAATGCTCTTAAAGCTAAATCCAGGTAATTCCCAGCAGGCTCAGGCCAACGAAAAGCAGGACCAGATATAAACTCCAAAGCACTGGTTCATCCATGGTGCACCTCCTTGTACGCAACCCCCCACTTCGCCCCTTGCTTCAGCATAAACCATAAAGCAATGCCGATTGAGAGCGAGGAAGGGCAAGATCCCTCTGTCCGCCTTGCATCCGTACGTCCAGAGGCTATTTATTTCCATGGTTTTGGCTTCCAGCCTTGGCATGCCGTTCGGAAGTGCCGCCGCGCATGGAAGAAGAAGCGCTTTGTCCACCCGAATGACTGCCGCCGGATTGTCCGCCCTTCCTGCCGGCTTCCCGGGCTTCTGCCGGGCTGAACTCATGCGCGGTGCCTTTTTCATGGGCCGCATGCCCACCCTTGCTGCCAGCCGCACGCGCCTCGTCGGAGTTGAACTCGTGCGCCGTCCCTTTTTCATGGGCCGCTTTACCGCCCTGGCTCGCTATTTCACGCTGCCTGCTTGCATCCATGGAAGCAAAACCGCGCCTGCTCCCGCTGCTGCTGTGGCCTTTTTCTGAAGGCATGATGATCTCCTATGACACATAAATTAAATTTCATCCCTTCGGCATGATATGCAGCAAACATCTCCATCGATGCTTTTGGGAGTTCCTATCTCGCTTTGTTGGAATTAGGGACAAGAGATGGTGCATCCTATCGAGCACGATTTCCCAGTTCTGTGCGGAAACAGACATAGGGAAGTACCAGCCCTTTCGGGCAGCTCTTCTGTAATGCATATCTCGGGCAATGTGGGTTATCGAACGGAACCGCGGGCTTTGAAAAGCTAACTTAACGCACGAATGCATTATGCACGTAAAAATATAATGAATTCTCAATCAATGGTTTGCTGCTGAGCAAGTCATTCCCCTTTACCCCTCACTGGAGATACTCATGCCCACGACACAACATGCCACGAGCACGAAAACCCCGGCGCCCACCACAATGCGTCGAATGAAACAGGACGCGATTACACTTTTGACCAGCGATCACAACAAGGTCAAGAAAATGTTCAAGGAATTCCATAAGCTATGCAAAAAGGATGATAACGACGGAAAGGAAGCCATAGCGGCGCAAATTTGCAAGGAACTCGCGGTGCATGCGCAGGTGGAAGAGGAAATTTTTTATCCCATTGTCAGGAAGGCTATCGACGATGACGACCTGATGAATGAAGCCATGATTGAACACACCACGGCCAAGGATCTCATCGCCCAGATTCAGTCAATGAGGGTTTCGGACCCTATGTATAACGCGGTTGTAACCGTACTCGGCGAATATATCAATCACCATGTGGAGGAAGAACAGAATGAAATATTCCCCAAGGCGCGGCAGTCCAACCTCGACCTCGAGGAAATAGGAAAAGAAATAGCGGAACGCAAAGCGGTTTTGCTGGAGGATTAGGTTGCGCGAGCCGGATCGGCGGTAGCAGGCGATATCAGGATCGACTGCACTGCCCCCAGTCCGGGCCGCCTGCCCTGCGTTCACGCCATATTGTTGCCGATGTAGCTCTTCACCCGCTTCGGCGGGGTTTTTTGTCCCTTTCGGTGCATCAATACATAAAATGGCCCGGCCGCAGTTGCCCGGGCCATGATTCTTGCCATACAAAACCATTTCAATTCACGTCTAAAAAGCCCCAGGGCCGCTGCAAGCACAAAAAGGCAGGCAAGCCAAAACCATAAGCTACCGTTCATCGTGCACCTCCCGGTTTGCGTTGCCGTATTCGCCCGATTCATCGGTTTGCAGGGTGACCCGTTTTCTCCATGCCTATTGGTATCAGATTAATACCCGCCGGTTCCGGGAGTGCCAGAGCCGGAAGAGGTTCCGGAAGACGCGCCGGATCCCATGCCTGAAGTTCCCCCGGTCGCGCCGGTTGCCGACCCGGGCGTAGCGCTTCCCGATCGGCGGGGAGGCAGGTTTCCCTGCTCGGGCTGGGGTGTCGTCATGCTGCCCTGGCCGAGCATGCCGGGTTGACTCATTGTACCCGGTTGCCCCGGCATACCGCCTGTTCCCCCAGCCTGTCCAGCTGCGCCGGATCTCGGAACCCCTGAAGCGCCTCCTGCCGAGCCGTTCATCCCGGGCGTTGCCGATCCGGGCGTGGCGCTGCCCGGCGGCCTGCGGGAGGGGAGGTTTCCCTGCTCGGTCTGGGGTGTCATCATGCTGCCTTGGCCGGTCAGGCTGGGTTGCCCCATTGAGCCCGGCTGCGCCGGCGCACCGACTGTCCCGCCAGTCTGCCCGGCCGCGCCAGCCTGGGCATGAACCACTCCGGCTGCTCCACCGAGCATTCCGGCAAGCAGGATCGACCGCGTGGCGCCCTTAAAACTGAACATCGGTTTCATTGACATTCCTTTCATGAAATTCAGCAAAATGGCTGTAACGAAATATTACCCTAACTGCCCGAATTGTTCCGTCCGATAAGCCGCATAGCGGAATTGCCGCGCCCCGCCCTTCCCTCTTCCTTTCAGTTCGCACTTTTTTTCTGTACCTAAGTCCAATGGCAGAAGCCCTTATTACTCGCTAGTATTTGCCGGCGAGCGAATCACTTTTCCAGCAGGCTGCCAAGTGTTCGAGTCTTCGCCCCGAGAGGGATTAAACACGTTTTACGGACTTTCCATGTATTTCATCCTTTTCCAGAACCAGAAAGACAACCGGTGGTACTGGAGCTTGAAGAACGATGATCATCAAACCGTTGCCGCAGGTGTTCGCGGCTATGTCAATAAGGGGGATGCCCTGGACAATGTCGAGCTCGTCAGAAGGAACGCTTCGCTTTTCAGCATTTACGACAAATCGCTGAAAAAGTGGCTATAGGACCCAAAACCCACTTCCTGTTTTCCCGCTTCCGGGAAATCCGTGACCGTTTCCCGAATGATATTCATGAGCCGAAAGTACCACTGAAAGGTCGTAATAGTGCTATGCTGAAGATGACTTTATACCCTTGCAGACCCGCTCATCGCGGGTCTTTTTTCTGTGGATCCGCTCTATAGATATATCGCGCGGGGCTTTCGCGTTCCAGGGCAACGATTTCGGCAACACTTCCATTCTTGAGCCGGAACTTTTTCCGTATTCGACCACTCTTATTATTTCTTTTGGGCGCTTTTTCTCTCCCTTTTGAGCGCTCCGCCCGGCAGTTTTCCCTATAGCTGCCGGGCTTTTATTTCCTTCCATGAATTCATCAGCGAATACAAAAACGCGGCGGTAATGCCTTGAAGGTGCAGGTGCGCGTGAGATATCAGGGCCTGGAAATACCTTTCCCGGAAATGGGAACGTACGGATCCGACGGCCTACAAAGCCGTGGACGCCTGGGAGATTCGCGGCTACTCCGCCCACATGAGGAAGCCAGCGTATTGCAATGAGGGTAATCTCAAAGTATCGGTTATGTGCGCCCCAGCACAGTCAATTGACGCCTGCGCGTTTATCATGTTTCTTAATCTCCCAGTCCGGATGCGGACAAGGGAGCCATCACGGAGGAAAAATGATGACGCCTGAAGTTGAGTATTCACCCCGGGAGCTCGGAAACCTCATAGAGGACATCCGTTTTGCCATGTTCACCACCCGCAGCAGCGATGGTGCCCTGCACTCAAGACCGATGACGACCCAGAAAGCCGATACGGATGATCCATTTGCGCACGAGCGGCTATGGTTCTTCATGTCCCGCGCCAGCAAAACCGTGATCGAGCTGACTGCCGATCCAAGGGTCAACCTGGCATATGTGGACACTTCAAAGGATATCTACATTTCCGTTTACGGCAGTGGCCGGCTTGTCGAGGATCCCGAGATTAAAAAGGCACTGTGGTCCAAGATGAACGAGGCATGGTTTCCACGCGGGCCGGAAGATCCGGATCTGGCACTGGTCGGTGTCGAAGTCAAAGATGCCGAATACTGGAATGTAACCGACAGCAAACTGGTCCAGGTAGCGAAGATGGCAAAAGCTGCCCTGACCGGCGAGCGGCCCGCCATGGGCGAACACGGCCATATCAAACCCGGCTGATCTGCCAGCTTTGCGCCTGGAACACCCCACGAGCAGGGGACAGCCCTGGAGGGAAGGCAGCAGGCGGATCAGGGCGGCGTGTGATCCGGCGAAAAGCGATAGCTGGCGCTGGCAAGACGATGGACAAGCATGGCCTGTGGGACTATTTCTCCGTATCCGCCGCAGGATGCCGGCCAACGCGGGGCCGGATTACGCCATACCCATCCGACCTGTTTCGAGACCAAGGGATTTTAAGTCCCATTCAACCAATAATTCATAACGAATAGCAATAAATCAAAACAATAGAATCAACTACTTATTATTCTAATCTTATTACGGTTGATTGCATTCCATTGCAGTATATTATGGGTAAGTGCCCCATCATTGTCCCATAAATTTTACTACGATTTTTACGCTGCCGCCGTCACGCAGGGAGACATTCTACTTCTGATCTGTCTACTTAACGAGGCTGCTTACGAAAAAGTCGGCATTTCAGAATTAGTGGCGACGGATCGCTTGTTCGGGCTACCTGAGCAAGATTTTGAGGCTAACGATGTGCGTGCGACAGTGGCTTCATCGAAAATATCGTGCTGCAAAAAGGAAACTTAAGCAATGTCTGGGATTGTGCGGGCGGTTCAGGCAAAGGCACAGGATCGAGAACATGTTCGGGCGGCTCAAGGACTGGCGCAGGATCGCCATGCGTGATGACCGCTGCGTCCATACCTTCTTCTCAGCCATCTATATCGCCGCTACCGTCATCATCTATCTCAATTAATGAGTCCTGGGCCTAGGGGCTCTAATGGAATGGACGCCCTCTTTCAAAACGGCATCAAGGTGCCAATTTAGGATAGGTTTCATCCTAAACAACGAAAGGAGCGTCCATCATGAAGATTACTACTATTGGCATCGATTTGGCA
>JBDTDT010000100.1:0-10939 GCA_039922995.1 Nitrosospira sp.
CGTTCAAGTATCAGGAAAGGAACCGGGGGGCAATTTCCACAGAAACCCGGCTGAGGCGCTGGATTGCAAAGCAATCCGGGGCTGATTTGTCCGGGTCCTGGTGCCCATAGGGTGGCCAAAGGCCCAGATCAGCTGCCTTAGCAGCTGATCCACCTGGATTGCCCCTTGCGGGAGTCATTGATCAACAGTTCTTTGTTCAGGTTTGTTGTGAGGGGCTTCTGAAGGGGGACTTTTGGTTTTTTTTGGGGCGTCGATTTAGGTTTGTTTTGTTGTTTCTTGTGCGCGGTTTTTTAAATACGTTTTTAAACCGTTTTTAAATACGTTTTTAGAAAGCTGAAAACCTTTCTAGTATTGGTTCTCCCGGGTGGTATTCTGACAAATAGCGAGTTAGTCTGACAAATAGCGAGTTAACTCTGACAAATAGCGAGTGAGCCTAACATCTACCGAGTGTTATTCACAGAAGTTCTCTTTTTCCATAGTTATCCACAATTTATTGCTTAAACTTAATCAACTTAATTCTGACAAATAGCGAGTTAGTCTGACACTTGCAATTCTTGACAGAATTAAGTTCTGTCAAGAAAATATAATGTCAGAATGGGTTTTCAATGAAACTAGAACACGTAAAGCACTCGTCAGATGACCCCGTGTCAGAGCTCCACGTAAATATGAGCAATATCCTTGTGCGTGCTGCGCAAGGGCTTACGCTGTCAGAGAAAAGAGTTGTATCTCTTTGCATGGCAAAGCTGGATAGCGTCAAACTCGATACAGGCCGATACAAATTCAAGCTAACTGCCGAAGAATATGCGCAAGAATTTGATCTTAATAACGTTGCTGCCTATGAGCAACTAATGGCCGTAGGCGATCATTTGTTAAAAAGAATTGCTAGACACGCCTATCCTGGGCCGCGTGGAAAAATGATTGAGAAAAAATGGGTGTGGGCGTCCAGTGTTGAGTATCACCACGGCGAGGGTTGGATTCAGCTTGCGTTTTCGCCGGAAATGACGCCACACCTTACATTGCTTCGCAAAGAATTCACTAGCTACAAACTTAAACATGCTGTAGCCCTGCGCTCAGTCTACTCTTGGCGGCTTTGGGAATTGCTAATGCAATTTAAAAAAACTGGCTTGTTGCGCATTTCCTGCGATGATTTTTGTCAATCGATGGAAGCGCCTCCGAGCTGTGTGAAGGATTTCGGCCAGTTGCGTCGACGTATTATTGAACCTGCGGTGATTGAGTTGATGAAACAAAACAATGTGCTCATTGAGTGGCAAGCAATTAAGCATGGTGGCCGCAAAATAAATAGTCTGGAATTTCACTTCGAACCTGATCCACAAGGCGCATTTCCAGAGTTCTGACATAACATAAAAATGTCAGACTAACTCGCTATTTGACAGACTAAACTGCTTTCTTAATTGCCATCGCTCGATGGTGAATCTCCTCGAGAATAATTGCCTCCAGCAGCTTTTGTTTGCTTTTAACATTTGTGTTTTCAAACACAAAATTGAATTCGTCCAGGTCGGACTTTGTAAGCCGAAATAGCAAGCTTTCAGTTTGCCGCTCTTGAGTTTTCAGCGGTTCGATGATCGGAACCGCAATAGATTGATGAGCCTCCGCACCGGCTGAGAATGCGGCCAGAACATTTGGGTCAACCGGCTTTTTTTTTGGAATTACCTTAAACGCGCTCATCGAACACCTCATTACATAAGAGTTGTATTTCTGCCTTGGCCTGGCTGTTGTTCATTTCAACCACGCCCTTACCGGCCAACATCGCATCGCGATACACCTTACGATCACGAATGATTGACTGAGATAATTTCAGCTCGGCGAACTGCTCTAGCAGCTCTTGAGCCTCCTGGACTTCATTTGTCAACGGATTGCTAGGTGCCATCGATAGCAGCGCGAACACTTGCAAATTTTCATTCATGCCCCGCGCCAAACCAACGAGCTCGTCAACGTGTGGCAACGTTTCCAGATCCGCCTGGCTGGCTCGAATTGGAATGTACATCTTGTCTGCAGCTACCATGCCTGTGCGCAGTTCCTTGCTGTCTCTGCCGCCTGCATCGACGATGACATATTCGTAACGCTGACCAAGATCGATGGCAGTTTTATAGATATCTCCCAATTTTTGGGTGCAATGGACAACGGGCAGTTCCTGCTCGTTGCGTCGCTCAATCCATTTCGATGCAGTCCCTTGTGGATCTGCATCGAGTAACATCACATCCCTGCCCTCAATAGCCAATTGAACCGCCAAATTCGTAGCGATCGTACTTTTCCCTGTCCCGCCCTTTTCACCGCCTATCAATAAAATCATAAAGGATTATATCATAAGATATTATATGATATCCAAATATATTGGATCGTTATAATCTATTTGACTTAATAATGTGATATCACATCTGCACATGGCTACAAAATCCGCCATGTAATGCGCGTCATTTTTTCAATGGCGGCCACTGTCGGCGGGCGTGTATAACGTTCACCACTTCCACCAATTCCGGCGTCTCCCGATAGAACACAATGTAATTGTTCCTGACAACCATCTCGCGCATGCCCTTGACGCGACTTGATGCCTTGTAGAGCTTCGGGTGATCTGGCAGCTTTGCCGTCTTGGCCTCGATCTCGTTTTTTAGCTCCTGGGCGGCGTCGGGGTTATCGTCGGCGATGGCCGCGACAATATCCACCAGGTCGGCCCCTGCTTGGAGCCGCCACTCATAGCGCGGCTTTGCGCGCATGCTGCTTCCGTTTGGCGTCGATCACCGCTTGCGCGTCAGCCATGACTTGTTCATGGGTGAGGCTAGGGTGCGGATCGGCTAGCGATGCGGTGACTTTTTCGTGCACCCAGTCGGTATGCGCCTTGGCCTCGAATGCGCTGCGCATGCGTTCCGATGCGTCTGGACGAACCCGCGTTGTTTTCATGCTTGCCGGGTCGAAGTCGACTGCGTGAACGTGGTAATCGGAAATGCCGATACCCTTGAGATAGCTCACCAGCGTTTCAAACTTGCGAAACGTCCGCACCGCTCCGCGCCTAGCGGCCAGCGCCCGCTCGGTCATGCCGTATTTGACGATGACGCCCCAGCCTCCGGCGTGGCCGACCACGTCCGCGCCGCACACGGCTCCGGCTTCGACTAACCGCTCTAGGGTCGTATGATCGATGGTGTCGTGGGTAATTGCCATGAGTACACCTTTTGATGTTGAAATAGTGAGTATGACTATAACCAATTAATCATAAAGTGGCAACCGGCATTGATTGATTATGCTTGCTTGTTTGATTTATCAGCTCGGTGATACCGGCAAGCATGGCTTGGTAGGTGTTTATCCGGGGGGGAACGCACGCCGAACTATTGGAGTAGCCGGTTGGCTCCACGTTAGGTCCATTGAAAAATGCGTCACTCGCTATCTCCGCACAAATGAGAATGAAAAGGCTGTTCGGTCGCTTCTCTCAATAATTTTGCATCACCCTTATGCGACATTGCAGGCCAAAAAAAAACAATGCCTTGCATTGATCGGTTGAGTGTTGCAAAAGGGACTGGTTTTGCAACGAGAGGGAAACCGCCTCGTGTGGCAGAAGTATTATTTTTTTGCTACCCCATGCACGCCAGGCTTTTCGGGACATCGATAGCAGAGACCCCGTCATTAACTGACGAATCGCGCCCTATCTCGACGAACGATATCAAGTACGGCGATCTTTCCTGGGCAAAAGCACAGGTTACAAACCCAAGCCCTCTTCCGCGCATCCGCCTTCTGTTTGCGCCGCACCATGAAGCCTGTCAGAACCCGCCCCCGCCAGGGGCAGGGCGTAGGATTGCGGCTCGGAAATAATGGAAATAGTGGAGTAGCCTCTGCGATTACTTGTCCTGCATTGTTGATAGCGAATGCCTCCGATATAATTTATGTTAACTAAAGATCACATCCCTTAAATAAACAAGGGGTCATGGAATTAACCAGTCCCGCACGCCCTAATCCCGCTCTCCCATTGCAGAAAATCTTGAGCACCTTTGTCGAGAAAACAAACACGCTTCCCCTACGATGTACTTCAATCTATTATCAACAACTGGCCGAAAAGGTTACGGTAGAAGTTTAACTTAAACCAATCAGCCACTAGGAAATCCGGGGCGATCCAAGTGGAACAATGAGGAGAAATTAATGCACCTTACATGGATAGGCGCGATCTTTTGAAGAATGCCGTGATAGGGCCGTCAGGGATGCCAAAGCAGATGCTGGAGTGAAGGCGTTGATATAAGTTATCGTGAGCGATTTCCTAGGCAGTCCCAACTGTAAACTGAGTGGGTAGAATTCTCCAAGACACTGACAGGTTATAGGTTTGATCCGAATGTCCCTATAACTAGAAAAGCACCTAGGTACAACGAAATTTCTCGGGCTGAGTCTACGAAGGGCAACCCGTCCAGTAGGACCAACAACTCAAAGAGATCATGGGTTTTAACAGAGGAAGATTGAGGCCTTAATGAATTAGCAGAAGATGCGGCATATCGAAGTCGCCGAGCAAGGTTGAATCATTAAACTCTGTAGAGTTCATAAATTGGTTTGTGTCTCAACCAGGCCATATTAAATCCCTGCTCGTCATCCCAATGCTGGAAGAAAATGAGCGCAGCATATTTGATGCTTACCATTGAAGGTAGATGATTTACTTCGAGCCGCAGACAAAGATAAGCACAGAAAAGTATCGAGACTAATGCAATCGCTTCCATTTAATATAGGAACATGCTTTTCCCTGAAAAGGTTAAAAGCATGTTGGTTTCATTTAACTGAAAAGTTTCAGCGCTTGCGTTCCCAGTTTTGCAAGTTCGATTAGTGCGGTGCTACTTATAGGGTGAACGATGACTTTCCAGCCCCCGGTTTCCGGGTTTTTACGGATTTCGGTCTTGGCGATGAGCAGAACCAAGCTAACTACAATGCCAAGCTCCAATACGCCGGTACCGATTAAGTTTCTGGCTTCGGCCTGCTCCTGGATGGCGGCCTCTACAATCGGTCGCAGCGTCAAATCAGCAGCACAGACACGGATCGCGGCCACCGCGAACTGCACCGCCTCATCTTTAGGTAGAGCGCGAGTCGCGATTGCCGCCAAATCTTCAGACGGTTCGCCAGCCAATTGATCGTTCAACCAGGCTTGTCGCTCTGGATCCTCTTGTAGTCGCCGCGATAGCAACGTGGCGACTCGGATCGCTGTGAAAGCGTCCTCTCCGCTGATTTCGGCACGGTTTGCCAGTTCTTCTGGTGTCAACATTTTGGTTTCGCTCATCTCCATTCTCCTGTAAGACTGAATCCTGCCCACCACACACCATTGCGCGATTTCCGGAGAGCCGCGCCCCCAGCCGCCCAAGCCATCGCACGCGATGTGCCCCCCAGCCAAGTAGCGTAGAAGGTCTCAGTGAAAAGCGCAGCGTCGTCACGATCCACATGCCAATGCGTGCCTAGCGTGCTGGTGGCCCCCGCCATGAGGAATGCCCATTCCAGCCCAACGGCATCGCCTTGCGGATTCGCTGCGGCATGGCCGGACACACAAGCCTGCAGCGTAACATGCATGCCGTGGAACGGGAGCGGGTTATTGACAGCCAATACCTCGGCGCGGTTCAGCACGAGGGATGGTGTCAGCGCGTCGGCTGGAGCACGACCATCGCTGGGCAGTCTCTTAGGCAGTTGCGTGCCGGAGGAAAGCACGAGGATGGATCTTTCCATTGCCGGCCCTTTGGGCAAAAAGTCTCCATGACAGGCCAAGTGCAGCAGTCGCGCCGGCTTGAGTTCATCCAGCACGAAGCCCGCTGTCGCCCTCTCTAGATCGCGACATATGACCCCGTCTATCAGTTTCCGGTCGAGCAGCGCGGTGCACCGCCGGAAGGCGCCAGCATAATTAACATCGGCTAATTCCTCCCCTAACGGTGCCCACGCCGCCACCGCACGTCTGGGCCTGACGGGCGGGCCCGCATTGATACGGCGCAACACGTCCGCCGCACCATGCACGCGCACGACTGCCATGATCTCGCCGATGGCGCGGCCATCCGCCGACGGCAGTAGCAGTTCGTGGAGTGGAAAGAGGTGAAGCACATTGTGCGGCGAGATAAGCAGGGTGTCCGCCTTCCCGATTTGCCTGGCTGCGACGGCGACATCCACCAATTCGGTAAGCGGCGCCAGCTTTTGCCTCCAATCTCCCTTGGGAAAAAGAGCGTTAGCTATCTTGTCGGAGCGCCCGTCTGGATGGATCTTATCTGGATGACCATAGCCTTTGACATGCTCGCGGCCGATTGGGGCGCGGGTGACATACGCCTTTCCATCCGCTGTGATCAGTACTGCGAAGCTCTGCATGTCGTCGATCAGGTAGGTCAGATAATGGGTGCGCGTTCCAGCGAGGGCCTTCAGAAGATCATCGAAACGCGGCGCAATTTCCTCCCCGGCTGAGTCGGAGAGCGCGCGGCACTTCGCCCATTCGATCGCGTCGAACAACGCTGAGGCTCCCTTGCCCAGACGATAGCGAAGCGCCGCCAGGCGCGGCGGCAAAAAGCTATACTTGCCCGTGACCCGTGCACGACGGCCGAGATCTGCCACGTTCCGCCGGACGAGATCCTGATCCTGCTGCAACTCTGCGAGTATAAGCTCCGCTGTCTCGGGCTTGCCCGCCCGCTCTAACAGCACCGAAGCGAGCCATGCCGCATTGGCCCACGTGCTCACGTCGCCGAGCGCACGGCTTAGTTTGCCATAGTGCAGCACATCGGTGTGGTCCGACGCGTCGCCAGCCCAGTTTTTGTCGGATAACGCTTCGGAGAGGATATGGTTAAATCTGCCAGCGAGCATGTCGCGCCGTTGCTCGGGAGGCAGGTCTGGGTTCATTGACCGAGGCCTTCGCGCATTGTTTCGCGCAGTCCGTTCAGCCGTTTTACAAGCTCGGCTTCGTTGGCTGGCGCCTTCGCACGTTCCTCACTTAGCCGCGTCGCTATCAGGCTGACTACCGCGCTTGGCAGCCCTGCTTGACGCCCTATATTCTCGATGACCTGCGTTAGCTTGTCGAGCTCCCCCTGCCAGCGTTCTGTAATCTTGCCACGGGCGGGACCAGAATCGTCGGGATCGTGATCGAGGTCTTTAAGGAGATTATGGACCACATCCCAGGCGGTTTCTTCGGCGATGTCACCTTGAGGTCGCTCCGGTGGAAGCATGGCGCGCGCCTCGTCGAAACGCGTGCCACGCGCCAGCCCCTCGGCTGCGCAGATTTTTAAGTAGCGCTGCCTGTCATGCAGTTCTGGATGTGCGTTAACTAGTGCCACCGCCCGATCAACCTGGCCAAGACGAACCATCGCGCGGGCTTGTGTAACGAGTGCCGAGCCGATCTCGACACGGGCCAGCGAATGATAGCGCTCATCCGTTTGGCCTGTGCCCGTCCAGAACTCCTCAAGTGCGCGGGCAATGCCGAGACCGGCGGCCGCATCCCCGAACTCGACTGGGGTGACGGAGGCTTTGCCTAGGCTCATTGCGCGAGCATCGACCCGCTCAATACCCAGCGCCATCCGAACAAGTTCGACATCAGATGGTGAAACCGGCAGGCGTTCCAAGGCTTTCTCTGCGCTGATCCGGTCCTTGCCGGAAAGGATCAGACGTGCGTCAGCCAATGCTTGCATTTCCCGAGTCGATGCTTCCGCGATGGATACGGGGTTTTCTATTTCTTGATCCTTCATATCCGAGGATCGGTTGTTCTCAGGCGACATAATGATACCTGCGTTGCGCAGTCGGATATATTGCAGCTCTGAAACTGAGAGCAATTGCCACGACGATTAGAAAAAAATCAGCAACAGCATGAAGCAGAACAGAAGAAGTGGTGCCAACCTCAACAGCAACATGATTATGGCCAAGAAATCCGTGATCTGCACTAAATTCGTCTTGTTCTGGTCCTTCATGTGCTGCTGGGCTGCAGCCAATCTGGCCAAGTTCTGCAGCCCAGCCAAGTCCGGGGGATTATTATTTTGGAATCTATTAAGTGCTTCCTGCGCGATATCTGGCGGCAAGCCTTGGGGAAGAATTGGGGGACGACTCATAGTCAACTCCTCATGCGGGTAATGATTTAACAAAAACCCTACAGAGCAACTGGCTTAGAAGCGGCGAGGCATCGGGTGTTTCGCAGTCGGTTGCTATGCTCTTATTTATAGTTCAGGATAAAAATGAATGCAAGACCTAGTTTCGCTTTATGCATATTTTATTTGCAGCCCTTATTTTTTGGGCAAAGGCAACATATATTCATTATTGATAAAATACGTATCAATAATGAATACGTGCAAAAGGGAGTGCTTTTGCTACATCAGCATTGTTAAGGAATTTAGTCGCTCTGGCTCGCGTTCCATCGGGGTGTACTCACATTATCTGCAAATGACGCAGAGCTTGTTCTCCCACGGTCATCGAAGCCCCCTTATGATCAGTACAAAAAGTGGACGCGGCTCCCATTTTGGTCATACGCGAAACCTCCTTTCGCGGAATCACTTCGACTTCTAATGTTTCAATCCCTTGCAGAAAATAAAATCCTTGTGACGTGCCGATGAGTGCTAACGGTGTATCAGACAAAAGCCCCTCAGCTAGGTAAGTGCAATAACGAGATCGGTCCGAGAGAGAATTAGCGTCGGTGATGGCGATGAAGTCAATTAGAGATACCGAAACAACGGCAGCACCAATCGTGTAAACACAGATGAAAAAAAGTCGTGTTTTTGCATGAACATATTCCCTGAACTTAAAAAATAGAAGAGAAGGACGCAGCTTCCAAGCGAGCGTAGGTCTTTCGGCGGCTACTTTAGCCAAGACTGCTGCGAAGTCCCGACGAGACTTTCTATTGACTCGATCGGCGTCTAGCTGCACGATCCTCATAACAAACGCACTCAATATGAACAGGAATGTCATTAAAAGAATGGTGGGATTGCGCAACCCGCCAAGGAGGAAATCTTGCATCTCGTAGAATTCGAGGATGGATATGCCGAAGCGGCCGAAGTATGCCACGTTGTAAATTAAACCGATAATGCTGACCATCACAGTGAACACAACAGGTTTTTCGAGCGCATAGACCCATACCTGCCGCAATCTCAATAAAGTTGGACGAGATACAAGCTCTTCGTTATCAGGTGGAGGAGTAGCAACCTTCATATCTGTTGTTTAGAAGGGCAACCCGGAGGTTTCTCTGCTGGTATTCCTCTCAACTGAAAGCATAATTAGATTAAACATAAAATTTTTTCAGAGATTTTTTTCATGCCATTCTCCAGAAATTTAAGACAAAGTCATGAATAAAAAATTCTTTTATGAATGCTAACAGTATTTTATTTGACTCACCTGCTCATTCCCCGTCCCATCCCCCTGCCCAGCTCAAGTTGCTGCACAAGCTTCTCCACATGCTCTGGCTGGCGCTTAAGCTTCTCTCGTATCTGGACGAGCGCTACCTTCTTTTCTTCCTTCGGCAACCGATTGAAATCCTCTATCGTCTTGCGCATGCCCTCTGGCAGCGCCTTCCACTCTCTGCCAGCATTATCGTAGCCGGAAATATTAAGTAGGCGACTTCTGGCATGGCTCTTGAAAGCCGATAAAGCCTGCTCCAGCTTTTGTTCCTGCCGCTTCGCCGCCATTTCCCGCGTTACTTTCTGCTTCCAGATGGCTTCCATCGTGGCTACTTGTTCCCGCAGGGGCGCCTGCACCTTGACGGTACGCTCGTTTATGCTGGCCTCCACCTGCTTAACCCGCTGCCCGGCCTCATTGACCTGCGGAGCCAGCTTGAATGCCTGGCTCTCGGCTTTCCGTCCGGCTTGCTCGTATTGGGTTAAATAACTCGATTGCACGAGTCCCTTGTCGTGGAACCATGCTCGGCGCGGATGCTCGGTACGCCAGACAGCGATTGCATGCTGTGCAATCGCTGCCGCTGCCTGTACCTTCTGCAGCTGCCCGGATAGGGCTGCCTGCTCCTGTCGTGCCGTTTGCACGAGTGGATCGCGCCCCACTACTTCATCTACATCCGGTAGCCGCACGCGCTCGATCTCGGCTCGAAGCTCGGCACTCCTCATGCCTCCAATGCGCTGCGCCTGGGCCAGCGCAGCCGCTTCTTGCCTGAGGTGCAATTGGTGTTGCCGTTGGGCTTCCAAGTCAATGATTTCGGCTTGCACATTCGGTACGATTTTCCGCACCTGCTCAGTCGCCTGTGTCTGCTCAGCCCTGGCCTGGCGGAATTCGAGCACGTTCTCCCGTCCTTCCCCGCGCCACTGGCTTGGCAGCTGCTTGGCTTCCGCCTCCAGACCCGTGCCGCGCTCGATGTGGCTGCGCAGGTCAATGCGCGCACTGTGCCCCAGCTGCTGAAGATGCGTATTGGCCATGTCCTGCCAGCGGCCTCGCAGTGCCTTGAGTTCTTCCACCCGTTCCGCACGGCTCAAGGTCTGCCCTGCATGGGCGCCATAGCCTTTGCGTGCACCGCCCTGCTCCGGATTCTTGCTGTTGTAACGCTTGAAGTATTGTTGCGGGTCGCGCTCGATGCCATCAACCTGCCGTTCGGAGAACATAAGGTGGACGTGCGGCTGAGCTTTACCGTCCGCTGCCAGGGGGGTATGGATGGCCCACTGGTAGGCGTGTTTGTCGCCTATCTCCTGGGCGACGAAGGCGCGCACCAGATCTTCCCGCTGCTCGGTGTCCAGTTCGCGCGGCAAAGCGATCTCCATTTCCCGGTAGGTGGTGCCGTTGCTGCGCTCGAAAGCGTCGGCCGCCTGCCAGAAGACTTGTGTGTCCGCTTGCGCCCAGGGAGGCAGGTTGCCTGCATCAGTCCCTTCAAGCTTCTCGTCCCGCTCCAGGTAGCGAACGTATTGCCCCTCTCGGGCGATATAGGCGGCATGCGGACCGGCACGGCCGGTCTTGCCTGTCTTCAGGCTTAGCCGCCCTATCGCCATGGGTTATCTCTTTTAGGTTATGAATAAAGCCGAGTATC
>JBDTDT010000101.1:0-9342 GCA_039922995.1 Nitrosospira sp.
CCAGCAAATTCCATCAGGGACAGAGGCGAAAACCTCAAACTAAAGTCCGGATATATGGCTGCAATCTTACCCTTATGTTCATCATCGATTTAGTGCTTGGCAAACTGAGGGCGTCCATATATGTTGCGCCGGGTCCCGGCCACCGCACCCGGGACTGAAGGGATTGCGTTCTCCCATCGCCATCATCTGTTCATCCTCGTCTTTACTGGCGTGCCGCTGGGCGCGTTCGTGGCCTATAGCGTCTCCCACTCCATGGGTGCGCATTTATTCTGGAACGGCCCGGTCTGGCTTGCGGTGCTGCCGGCGATGGCATGGATGATGGGGCAAACCGTACAAGCCGGCACTATCATGCGCCACCTGCAAAACGCCTGGAAGCCCACCATTACCCTGGCGCTACTGCTGTATGCAACGGTGCTCCACTATGCCGTGCTGGGGCTGCCGTGGGTGCCCTATCCAAATTTTGTCATGAACAACTATTTCTGGCGCGAGGCTTCCCATGAGATCGAGAAGATCGAAGCTGGCTTGCGGCAGAACACCGGCAAGGAGCCCATTGTTGTGGGAATGAACAAATTCTCCGCCGCGAGCGAGCTGGCTTTTTACGATCATGATGGGGGTGCCCATGCAGGTGCGCTCGCGCAATATGTTCGGCGGCGCGGCGGTGATGTATGAATTATGGCATCCCTCGGAACGCCCGACTTCCCGGCCGATCATCCTGGTGGGGACGAAACGGCAGGAGCTGGAATACGATTCGGAAGGAAAACCCCTCGAGCGCTGGCTTCACCAGCTGGGCCCGATGCGTTCCCACGTGATCCTCCGCGAGGACGTTCCGCTTCGGCACGTGTATTACCGTATCGCGCAGGGTTATTCGGGAACCGCGCACCCTGAACGCGGCGAATTGCGGTTATTACAAATTTGTAATGGCTACGACAGCCTCGCGTCAGAATCTTCTGTTTATAGTCCTTCTGAAGAACAGGCCGGTTTGCCATCCTTGCCTTTTACAATAAAAAATGATGCTATCCTCTAAAGTGAAGATCCGTCGATTGCCTGTACGGCGGCCGGCATGGCATATTGTTTCATTCTTCCTGACATGCCGGGAGACGCCAACATGCCTAAAGGACTAAAATTGGCCGCCCACCGCCTTCAGCTCGAGATCAGGATTTGCCGTCTCGTGCTCAAGGACAGCCGCACGCCAAGGCCAGCCAGGCTGCTGCTCTGGCTTGCCTTGGCCCATGCACTTTCTCCCATGGACCTGGTTCCCGATTTTTTTCCTCTCCTGGGTCAGGTGGATGACCTCATCATTGTCCCCACGCTGCTCATTGCCGCATTGAAGCTCGTTCCGAAGGAGGTGATAGAGGATTGCCGCACGGAAGCCATGAAGGCTGGTCGAACTGCCCGGTTCGAGCCTTCGACCGGTCATTTCCGGGACGAAAGGGATGAAAACCGGGGAGGATAAAAGGTACATGGAACCGGCCCTATACCGAACTTCCGCACTTCTTGCGGTTTTACATACGGGATATTCTTCCTGGACCATGGAAAATCAAATCGAGCGGTACTCTAGCAATCCCCTGAACTACGCTCCCATGCCGCACCTGAAACCCGAACTCGCTCCCCCGACCTGTATAACCGGCATGTTCCGCAACGATCCAGTTCTTTTCCGGCACCCGGTTCCCATCCTGTAACCGGCGCGGTATGATCCGGTTTCCCGAAATTCCCACTTTTTGAATTTACGATGAACCCGATCCAGTCTCCCGCGAGTGTGAAACGAGGCCTTCCCTACTGGGGGGTCGTCTTCTGTGCCCTGTTTGTCGCCGCGTCGCAGGTTTTCTTGAAAATGGGGGTGGACGACACGCAAACTTTTCATAGCGGGCTAAGCTGGCTGGAGATCCAGGGACTTGTGTCAGGGTGGATCCTGGCGGGAATTCTCTGCTACATCATCAGCTTTGTCTTCTGGTTAAAGGTACTCAAGGTCCTTCCCCTCAACATCGCCTTCAATCTGATTAATATCGAGCATATCTTCGTCCCGCTGGCCAGCTATCTTTTTCTGGGGGAATTGATCAGCCCGATGCGCGCCGCCGGGATAGCGGTCGTGCTCCTGGGGATCCTGGTGATTGCGGAATCCTATTGCCGGGTCGAGGAGCGCGCATGAGTGGCTGGTTTCCAATTCTCATTATTGTTTCCCAGGCTTTCATGGTAGGGGGGCAGATTTTTCTCAAGCATGCAATGAATGGCACGGCGGGCGAATCGGAAGCCGCCCGGTGGAAGCAGGCTGTTCCGTTCGCCTGTGGCATCGGCCTGCTGACGCTCTGGTTTTTCTTGTGGCTGGAGTTGCTGTCGCAGGTCGAGTTGAGTTATCTCTACCCGTTCGATGCCCTCAGTCCGCTTTTCATGGCGTTTGGGGCCAGCCTCGCGCTCAAGGAAAAGATGACGTCCCGTCTGTGGTGCGGCATCCTGCTGATTGTCGGCGGACTGATGATCGTCGGCGCCAGCCAGTAGCAGCCATAGCTTCAGCACGGCTTCAGAATCCGTAGATTGTTCCGGGCAACTTCAGAAATGGAGTTTGGGAGGCGACTGAGAGGTCATGCGTGAAAGCGGCACGGCGTCAAGCGGCATGGACCGAAACAGATAGGCGCCGCAGGTGTCGCCCCTATACGGTGGCGGCCGTATAGGGTTCCGAGTAAGGTTAGGGTCTCAGGGAGTCTTTATTGCCGGATCCCGGCCGGACGGTGTGCGGGATGAATTATCGCCGGCGCTCCCGTTTTCAGCCTTGTTTTCCTTGCCCTCCTCGGGGATGCTCATGAATCCGCCCATACGGCGGTCTTTCGCGGGATCGCCCTGCAAACTCTGTGACTTATCGGCACGCCTGTCTTTCGCGGGATTATTTTGCGCGGTGCCCTCCGACACCGAAGCGTCTTCCAGCGGATCGTCCAGCAAGGAATCCGCATAGCTTTCAGGCGGGAGGTTGCCATCGTAGATCAGGTGCTTGCGTTGCTGCAACGAGGCTTCGCGTACGAACAGGTAGGGATCCAAAGCTGCCTGGTCGCGAATGATCATGGCATCCGAGAACCGCGCACGCCTGTCGATAACACCCAATACGCCTATAGGTGCAAGAATTGCGGCGCTGCCGATATAAAACAGCGCATTGGTGACCATGCCGATCGGGATACTGGATATATCGCGGCTGCTGCTGGGGCCGTGGAAAGGCAGGTACAGGTAAGCGCCGGTATTTACCCCCCATACGCCCAACGTCTGCCCGAAATCCTCGTCGTGCTGCACCAGCCCCATGGGGGTAGCCATATCAAAGAGCCCAAATAGGCCAATCGTCGAATTGACGGTAAAGCGCAAGGTATCCTCGAACCCCTGGCGCACCTTGCCTTGCAAGAATGCGTTCAGGACTACGTTTGGATAACCCAAATTATCGTAGAAATTGCCGATCGAGCGGCGCAGGGGGTTGGGCACATATTCGACATAGGCATTGGCGACGGGCTCAAGAACGCTGCGGTCAAGCGTATCGGTGATGTTGTAAAACTTGCGATTTATGTTCTCGTAGGGGTCGACCGGATCGACATTCGGGGCCGCCTGGCTGCCCTTGTCAACGGGCGACATCGTGGCGCAGCCTGACAGCAGCATGGCACCGATCAGCAATAAGGTTTTGATCCGTCGATCAGGATTCATGATCCCTCTCGTTTCCAGCGCAATAGCCGATTGACGCAAAGCCTGCAACGGCGCGGAAACCGCTCAAGTAGCTGTTGATAATGCAGGTATTACTTTGCACGGGCACGAAACGAAAAAGCAGCCTTCAGCATGCTGCGCCACGCTACACAGCGAGGCCATATTTGATCCCCGACGGAGGGAGCTGCGTTATCAGCGTGAACCCGCGCCCTTCCTCCTATCGGACAAGGATTGAGCGCATTACGCCTTGAACCGGGATCAGGCAACCGGACCAAGGCAAGATCCATCGAAAATATATGTCATTTGCATTTTGGACTGCAATCGGAGCTGGGGAAGCAACGGAACGGTAAAAGCGAAGGCTAGAAGTTCGTCGCCAGCGGATAATAATGCAGTATATTTATGCGATAGGCAACGCTTTTCATGTTTGGTGGCAACATGGGCCATAGAGGCTTGCCCAGTACCAAAAGCACGTTCCAGACATTACGAATTTGTAATGCCTGCGCCATCATCGCGTCAGAGTCGCTGTCTATAATCCGCTAGTAACATGCATCTGAAGCGCAAGCCGGTGTCACCGCCGCTTGTCCTTCACGACGTAGCTATATGATGTATTATAATTGAACTCGAATCCGGCGGCTGGACAGCGTGGAGTGCGCGGTTGTGGGACTCGACTGGAAAATGGGCTGAAGAAATACGCGGTCAACTGTCGGATTTTGGGTGAAAGCCATGGCGGTATGCCCTGATAGCGACAACAGTGATTGCCATCAGCCTGCTGGCGCTGACGAGGTATCACCTCTTCGCCCGATTCGTGCCGCTATTACCTTGCGCTGATCGCCCATTACATCGTCGGGCAGCGAACGCACCCGTACCGAACTGAAAAGCACCATCCTGTTCAGCGGAAGGATGAAACGGCCCTTCAGAAGATTGGAGGAGTCCGATTGATCTCTGCTCTGCATCATGCTCAACAATATCAACAGGAGGCGTAGGCCACCGCAGTCTGATATTTAACCGGCTATGACATCTCGTCAATTTTCAATCGGCAGCCGCATGTAAAACGGTAACTCGTTAAACCAATGGCCTACCGTTGAAATACGCAGAATAATCATTTTGAAACTCATTCAAACCGGATCCACCATCCGACCTGTTTGAGCGGCGTTTTCTTAAACAGGATTTTGAATTCAATCCATGACAAGTACCCTTGATTCCGCTGAACTGAAGAAGCTCTATCATCATCGGTGGCAACCGAACCTGAAAATTCCTTTGTTTTATGGAATCTGGATTGGATTGGGAGCGATTGCCTGGAACTCCTCCCATTGGACCCTCACCTGGCTCTGTTATCTTGCCATGGGCTACATGCAGATGGGCATCATGACCTTTATGCACGATTGCACTCACAGCGTGCTGTTCAAGGCAAAGTGGAAAAACCAGGCATTTGGCACGTTCGCCATATTGCCTATGGTTATTTCTTTTATTTGCTTCAAGGAAGATCATCTCCTGCATCATCGCCATAACCGCTCTCCAAAAGATCCGGATGCATTCACCATGGGGAAGCGGAGAGTCGCCGACTATATCCTCTTTTACGCGTATGCCATGTTTGGGGTATTTCTCACTGCGATCCAGTTTATTTTTATTTTTCCCCTGCAGAAATTCAGGGGTAGGAAGGCGGTGATTCACTGGGGCGAAATTGCATTCCATATAGTTGTTATGGTGGCTGTTTTTAACTGGGCTTCCAGTCAGGGAATGGTATCCGAGGTTTTTGCGACATGGTTTTGGCCGCTCATATTTTTCGGATTTTTCAATAGCGTCCGGTTTGTGGGAGAACACTATGGAACGCCCTGGAATTGCGGGCAGCTTGCCGGCACTCGCACTATTATCAGCAATCAGATGAATTCGTGGTTCTGGAACAACATCAATTACCACATTGGGCATCACATGTATCCCGCAGTGCCTTGGTATAATCTTCAAATATTACATGCGCAGATGTTGCCTGAAATTATACGTCAGAACGCAATTGTTGATAAAAGTTATTTTGCCGTCTTTTTCTATGCCATGGTGGGGGGACCGGAAAGCATAGCGCAAAATGTGGAACTCAATGCCGTGCGGGAAGCTAGAACTGGAGTCAGTTAAACTGAATTGCACGTAGTGTTGGGCCAGCGGACGGGGCAACGAACCCAGGCGGATAAATCCAAACCAAAAGTTTTAAAACTTGTCGCCGCTGGCGATCATACCGGCAAATCGGTCGCCCGCTCGACATCAGCAAAAATATCGTATTGGAAACTGATTCCCGGTTTTACATGCGCTTCTCATGCGGATTAGCACACATTTAAAAAATCCGGCCTGTAAATCCCCTCTGGGAAATTCGTGCGGGAGCTTTCGTTATTTTCCGAACTTTGGCGAATGAACAAGGTAATCTCCGGGTGGAATCAATGCCTTTCATACGTGCGGGGAACATACGCCGCGGAGGGCTTGGCCAGTATCCAGAAACACGTTCCAGATCATTACAGATTTGTAATGCCTGCGACATCGTCGCGTCAGAGTCGCCTGTCTATAGTCCCTGCTAGCGTGACCTGAAGCGCACACCAGTATCGCCGCCACTTGCCCTTCCCGACATAACAGATATGACGATGTTATTTATTGGATTCGAATCCGGCGCCTGGACAGTGCGGAGCGCGCGGTCGTGGGTTTAACGGTAAAACGGGCTGAAGAAATGAGCGATCAACTGCCGGATTTGGGTTAAAGCCATGCCAGGTGCCCTGATAGCGACAGTGGTTGCCATCAGCCTGCTGGCACTGACGAGGTTTTATCCCTTCGCCGGAGTTGTGCCACTATTGCCTGTTTTTGCGCTGATCGCCCATTATATCGCTGGCGGGAAGCGCACCCATGCCGAGCTGAAAAACACCCTCCTGTTTTGTCTGTACAGCATCGTCCCGCTTCTTGTCTACCTGGTAGCCCTCTATGCATTGGTCGATCTCATGCCGTTGAAATGGGCGCTTGTCTGCGCCGCGGCAGTATGGTGCCTGCCGGCCACGCTTCTGTTGATCCTGTGGATGAAATTTCATGCTGATGCGGCAGCCGCCGTTTGATGAGGAAACAGCGTGCATGCTCAAATGGGCGAAAGTCGAGGAAAAAGAAGATCTCCTCTTTTCATGGCACAGATTTTCTGTCCGGAATGAGCACTATATTGAGGGTATTCTTTTAGTCCTGTTTTCCATCCATAGAAATGGTAGCCCTTATTCTACCGGTTCATTATTTTTATACATAATCCCGATAGTTTTTTGATATCTGCATTGGTAATAGTCTCCCTAGAACTGATGGACAAAACCAATTCATTAAGATAATAGTAAACGCTGTCCCTTATAAAGCTTTCTTCATCATAGCTACAGAAAAGACATACCGGATTATCATAACTTGAAGGAATTGATCTTGGTGCAGAATATCTGACGAGCGGTTTCGAGCGCGTCGGCACCAGCTTGGCCCGTTTTCTCGCTCCTGGCCACATTGTGCCATCATGCATCATGCATGCGGATCCAGCAAATGTCCGATATGCTATGCAGGCGGAAATCTGCCCCATAGAAACGTTGGTGCTGCTGCAAATGCGGGTAAAAGTCGGAGGCATATAGCGCGATAGAACAGCCGACCGCTATTGCATATACCCACCATCGTTGAAGGATACTGGCGATGTAAATTTGGAGAGTCATGAGGAAGATCGTTACTGATTGGGGTATAGACAGGGCCACGCGGGAATTGAGCGGCGCGATGTGGACATTTTCCCGCTTGCCCGATGATAGCTCGGCAGCAACTTTTGTCCACCGATGCTTCCAGCGCGAGATTTGGCACGAGGTCAAGCTTCGCGAACGCATCGAGATATGTGCGGCTCTGCTGCTTGCGCCGTTAGCGACGATGATGCTGGCAGCGGTCTTCACCACGATCAACGGGCAGGCGGTAAAGAAGCGGACCGGCAAGGGGATCGTCCGGCAAGTCCGCGAGCAGATCGAAGTCGCGCTCCGCTGCGCGATTTTGCCTCCCTGGTACTATATTTTCGAACTGCACGACGATGACAAGAGGAAGCGTGCCGGCGAGTACCTTAATCGCCTTGAGATGAAGGCCGGCCTTTACCGCCTTCTGCGCGACTACAATGGTGGCCTTCCCATTCCCGCGGAGCGCAGCACGGCATGCATCAAAGACAAGGCATGCTTCATGTCCCGCTGCCGTAAATTTGGCATTGCCACTGTGCCTATCTTTCTGAGCGTTGCGAAGGGGGAGATCACCGCAGGCGATTGGAACAAGCCGGGCCTGCCGGAGATGGATCTCTTCGTGAAGCCCTTAAATGGCCAGGGTGGAAGAAATATCACGCGCTGGGATTATCTGGGTTCGGGACAATATCAACGCAACGATGGCAAACGCGCTACCACGGAAGAGTTACTCGAAGATTTGCGTCAAGCGTCGCAGCGCAGAGCTTTTCTGGTGCAGCCACGGCTCGTGAATCACAGGGAGATAGCCGACCTTGGCAATGGCACCCTCGCGACGGTCCGCGTGATGAGCTGCCGTAATGAGCAAGGCGGGTTCGAAGTCACCAATGCGGTTTTTCGCATGGCGAACAATAGTGCCGTCGTTGTCGACAACTTTCACGCGGGGGGAATCGCGGCCAACGTCGATATTCATACTGGCGATCTGGGGAGAGCCACCTGCGGATCCTGGGGGTCTACCGTGGACGGATGGTATGAACAGCATGGCGAAACAGGTGCGCAGATCCTGCACCGCAAGCTCCCCTGCTGGCGCGAGGTGGTCGACTTGGTCCAATACGCCCATGGCAGCGCCTTTTCCGATCAGGTGCTGATTGGCTGGGACGTCGCCATACTTGACAGCGGGCCATGCATGATCGAAGTCAACAAGGCGCCGGATCTGGACATCATCCAGCGGATCGGTAATGGTCCGATGGGCAACGAGCGGCTCGGGAAACTTCTGGCATTCAACCTGAGGCGCACTGTCGAGACCAAGCATCATTCGCTTTAACCCAGATAATCCATTAGGACGCGAGATGATGGCGAGGCAGGTTGCGAGACAGTTTTGCCGCTTGCGGCAAAAATAGCGGCGAGAATGACCGCAAACTGACCGCCAGCACCCGGGCAGGCTCGGAGAGCCGTTTAATGGATTATCTGGGTTTAAGCCGGAGTCTGGACCGACTTGCTGCGTAGAGGCCCGAATCGAGCGATACGGCGTCGGCATGGACACACTGGGGTTGGCCATATCCGGCGGCACACCATTGACCAGCAGCTTCCCAGCCGACTCAATCTTACGCTTGGTCGTTTACCGCTCGCCCCTGCGATCAGGCTGGCTGGCGGCTTTCAGTCTGCGCGGGTGCGTTCGAACTCGATCCCGCGCCATTTCAAGCCAGGGTAGCCATGACGTGGTAAAAGAAACGGCCTCAGGGAGCTGCGGCATGCTCACTTGGAGCTACTATATACCGCGGCAATATTCCTGCGTACTGCGTAATTTCGTTCCGGGTGCCATGTAGTCTTTGAATCTTTAATCTGCCAACAATGGTTCCCATGAAAGCCCTTTTTTTTCTACGCCACTACAATGACATAGATCACATCACTCCGGTCATCTCAAAGTGGATCGAGGCCGGCCATATCGGCGACGTCGTACTGGTCGGCAATCCAAAGTTTCTCAATG
>JBDTDT010000102.1:0-15880 GCA_039922995.1 Nitrosospira sp.
GTATTCTTCATCCGTGGCCTGGAGTCCGCTTCGCCGCCAACTACCCAAGGTGGGAGCCCGGTGCGTGAATTACGCACGCCGGGATCTGTGCGGGGGGCGCTCAGTAATGAGTGTCCCTACCGCGATACTCGGGCATATAAGGGAGACAACCGATATTGGGAATTGGTGAGCAGGATATTGTCTGGCAGTCGTTTCCGGCGGCATTAAAAGATTCTGACCTAGAGTGTTAACGCAGGTAATCTGCTAAAAATTATGTAGCCGCCCATTGGGTGAGTCTTTGTGTTAATTTTGACATGGAGGCGAACATGAAGAAACGATTTAGTGAAGAACAGATCATTGGGATTTTGCGTGAAGGGGAAGTTGACGGTGTGATCATCCGCGACATCTGCCGCCGGCACAACATTACTGAGCCGACCTATTTTCGTTGGCCGCAGCAAGTTTGGCGATATGACGGTATCCGATGCACGCAAGCTCAAGGAGCTGGAATCAGAAAACATGCGGCTGAAGAGGATTGTTGCCGAACAGCTGTTAGCGATTGAAGGCTTGAAGGAAATTGCGACAAAAAAATGGTGACCCGGCAATGCGACGAGAAGCACTTGTCATGCTGAACAACAAAGTTTTATTAAAGCGGATGGCATGTCGTATTACGGGGGCGAGTCGGCACGTGGACAGTTATGCGCTCAAGCAACCTGACAAGGACGCACGCTTGCTGCTTCGCTAGTGGAGGCATCGGGTAAATTCCCCGGTTTGGATATCGGCGTATTGCTGTTATGACAGGACAAAGCGCTGGGCGTGTGTGGCGATTATGGAATCGGCTGGGGCTGAATTTACTCAAACGCCGACCCAGGAAGCGCCGCTGTGGCACTGATATGCGCATTCCTGGTGAAACCCAGCCAAACAGCGTGTGGATGTATGATTTTGTTCATGATCGTCGGGCCAATGGAAATTCTCTGAAGATGTTGTGCATATTGGATGAGCATACCCGTGAGTGTCTTGCGCAACCAGGATGTCATCCTGACACTTTCGCGATTGATGCGCCTATATGGCAAGCCCTCGTTTATTCGATCCGATAATGGAGCCGAATTCTCGGCCACAGCGGGGATGAAATGGCTGCGAGACGAATGTCTGAATCAGGAATGGTTCGTGACGCGGCGCGAGGCGAAGCTATTAATCGAGAAATGGCGGCAGTTTTATAACAATGAGCGCCCGCATTTTGCGCTCGACAATCGGACCCCAGCTGAAGTTGGCCGGCGCGATTGCAAAATCAGAATGCTTGAAACCGAGGACTCACTTTCATACTGGCTACAAAATCGATGGGCACATCACCAAAATGCCTGGTAACGCCAGCGAGCCCCCTCAATACTTAAAATTGTCGAGCATGGTGCCTGTATGAGCAATGGCGGCTAAATTGATAGCTTGTTCTTCCTTATTGGAGTCAATATGTCGTCTGCCAAAAAATTAAATTTGTCTGCGTTGTCAAAAAAGCTGGTCAAGGAGAGTTTCAGGTTTTTTGGTTTTGAACTGACACGTTACCAAATACGTGACAAAGGACCAAGCCCTCTTTTACATCATAAAATAGACTTGCTTTTTGACGTCGGAGCCAACATCGGGCAATACGCGTTATTATCGAGAGCGGAAGGTTATGCAGGTAGGATAATTTCCTTCGAGCCCTTGTCTACGGCACATTCTGTCCTAAAAGAGACCGCCAAGTCCGACAATTTATGGATAATTCATGAAGAATGCGCGATCGGCTCTCAAAATGGCGAAATTGAAATAAACATCGCGAAAAATTCTTTTAGTTCATCTATCTTGCCAATGCTTCAGGCGCACTCAGATGCGGCGCCTCAATCAGTGTATGTTGGAAAAGATTCGGCAAAAATTATTACTCTTGATTCGATTTTTTATGATTATCGGATGGCAAAAGAAAGAGTATTTCTGAAGATAGATACTCAAGGTTTCGAAAGAGCAGTTCTGGAAGGAGCAAAAAATAGTCTTGGAGATATCCAAGCAGTCCAGCTTGAGCTCAGTCTTGTTGCACTATATGAAGGACAGGAACTCTATGACTACTTTTTCTCATATTTAAAAAAAGCTGGGTTCGAGATTTGGTCATTTGTTCCAGGCTTTACAGATTCACGGACCGGACAATCGCTCCAATTTGATGCGGTTTTTGTCAGGTTATAACTTGTATTAAAGGGGTCACTCATACTGATCAACTGCGGGTTTAATTCCCCGCCCCTTGGGGCGAAGGCTGACTGAAAGCCAGTGGATTGTAAGAGCGCAGTTAACACCCCGCTGCTTGCAGGAGGGTGTTTTATTTGCAGACTGGCAAATATTCGAGCAGTTGCGAAGTATCCAGCTTATGCTAGCGTAGTGTTGCATGCTAATTAAAATATATGAAACCCAGTATCCACGCGGTTTATAGCCTGATTATAAGTTCCATCACGAGCACTCCACTACACTAGGTGTTTAGTCCCACTGTATACTGGTGTAGAGTATAGCCAGTTATGGAGGAGGAACTATGGGACAAAATATTACACGGATGCGCCACCACGACAGAAACGGTGCGTCGAGCGATGCAACATAGTCAAGAGAGCCTGATGGTGCTGGCTGGCCGATATAGAATCAATCCCAAGACGGTGGCGAAGTGGCGCAAACGCACGCATGTGACGGATGCTCGCATGGGGCCTAAGGAAGGTCGCTCGACGGTTCTGACGCCGGAAGAAGAAGCGGCTGTGGTGGCGTTCCGGCGGCTTACGCTGTTCGCTTGATGATTGCCTCTACGGCCCTGCAGCCGGCATTGCGAATCTGACGCGCTCCAGCCTGCATCGCTGCCTGCAATGACATGGCAGCAAACTTTTTTGATGGTCTACAATTTTGCCAAACGCCTCAAGGCCCTTAAGGGCCTAACACCTTATGAATACATCTGCAAAATATGGTCGAAAAACCCAGACAGATTTATCATCAACCCGTACCACCACACTGTGGGGCTAAACACAAAGCACTACACTAGTGTAGTGGAGTGCTCTGGATGGAACTTATAATCAGGCTATAAACCGCGTGGATACTGGATTTCATATGTTTTAATTAGCGTGCAACACTGCACTAGTGTGGGGGACTTCGAAAGTTGTGTTGTCCTTCGATACAGAGCTTGCAAATGCGAAGAGGGAAGATTACGATTTATTCGCTTGATCGAAAATCGAGGCGTGCAGTTGAGGGATGGTGCAAAGCGCAATTATTTGAAGTGGTGAAATCAAACGGCGACTTCGCGTTGGACGTGGAACATCGCTGATACATGATGGCTGGGGCCATTCGGCTTCAAAAGTCGATGTTAACAGCGCTTTGTCTGGTCGAATACGGATGTATTCGGTTACGTTAGGAATCTTGGCATCTTTTTGCTTCGGCCGCGTGTTGATGTTGGTGCCATGACAGAATGACCTGGATCAAACCATCGTAATGAGTAGAGTTCTCGGAGACCGATAATATGACTATCCTTTTTGTGCAGAAGTTGACACCGGGCCGTAACGAAGGCCTATCAGAGATGTGGCGGCAAATACCTAAATCGTCAGCCACGTTCCGATTTTTTGCAGGGCCATCCCGAATATTTCTTAACATCGTGGTGGCGATTCTTTTTTTATCAGCGAGTTTTTCCTCATACTCTCAGACAAACCAGTCTCAGCCTATTCCGCGGGAATTCTTCGGCTTGCATATTCATCGTGCTGATCGAGGAGCGGCGTGGCCAAATATCCCTTTTGGAAGTTGGCGTTTATGGGATGCCTACGTTACTTGGGCACAACTTGAATCTGCACAGAATAAATGGGATTTTTCGCGACTGGATCGTTATGTTGGAATGGCCAAGCAGCACAACGTCGAGATTTTGTTGCCGTTAGCTAACACTCCACAGTGGGCAGCAGCGCGCTCCAACGAACCGAGTGGTTATGAACCGGGTAATGCGAGTGAGCCCTCCGATATCGAAGATTGGCGCAGCTACGTCAGAACGGTTGGGGAACGTTACAAGGGGCATATTCGGTCCTACGAAATTTGGAACGAACCCAACGCGACTCTGTTTTATACAGGAAGCATTGGTAAACTCATCGATTTAACATGCGAAGCATTTAAGATTTTAAAATCAATCGATCCGTTAAACCAGATTGTTTCTCCCGCAATGAGTACTGGCGTAACCGGCCACCTTGATTATCTTGACCATTTTCTTTCGGCGGGGGGAAAAGACTGCATCGACATCGTTGCTTATCATTTTTATGTTCCGAAATCGGGTCCCGAATCAATGGTTCCATTGATTCGCCAAGTCCGCGGTGTAATGAAAAAGAACGGTGTTAGTCAAAAACCGCTGTGGAACACGGAAACCGGCTGGCGATTCCCGGAAACCGACGGCACTACGCCAGAGAATAAGATTGTCGGCGGTTGGAAGAAAATACAATTGGATGATACAAGTAACTTCGCCCTAAGAGCTTTCATGCTAGCAAGAGCCGAAGGTGTAGACCGGTTTTTCTGGTATTCCTGGGATAACCCATATGGACTCGGCATGATCGATATAAAATCCCATAAGCAAAAGCCCATCGTCGAACAGTGGCGAAATGCGTTTAACCGCCTCCTAGGGGTGTCGCAGATGCAGTGCTCTCAAAATGGGAGAAACTGGAATTGCAGTTTCATTCGGGGTGGCGGGGCTGTCGATGGGGTTTCCTGGACAGCGGAGTAACCTCAGAAAATTATTTCAATGGCATAATAATTTATCGGAGTATGTATATTTGGTCTAAATACGGAGAGAATCCATTACTTGGGCTCATTCTGATCAGAAAGCTATCTCTATACTCTTGCTGCTATCAATCGACAATAGCGGATAGGTTTTTCAGGTACATGCAGAAGAAACGAACCCGATGATCCGCTGGGGGATTGTTGGGATAACGCGTCGACTGAAAGCTGTTTCAACAGCTTTATGAAGGAGCCTCCGTATGGACTACGCAATGAAACACAAGCGGATGGCAGCGACAAGCTTCGAATATATTGAGGTATTCTACAGTTGGGCGCCGCGACACTCGACCTTAAGTTACAAGTCAGGATGCAATGCTTTGATGACTGGCTCGCTGCTCAGCAGAAGAAAAAACTGACAACATGAACCGCCTGCTGGACGATAAAACTGAGGAAATTCCGATATCAAGTTTTCTATGTAATGAATGATTTTGACTGAGAAGAACTTTAGTGGCCATTTATGATCAGTATACAAAGCGCGATCGATTCAGCGCTGGGATTAAAATAAAGTTGCATCAAGCGCGTAGAATTTATGACAAAGGTATAATCAATTATAAGGATGGTCCACAGCGAATATTAGAAATCGGTCCGGGCGATGGCTATATTGCGGCGCTAACACGTGATGCTGGGCTTTCGTATACAGGAATCGAAGGTAGTGATGCAGTTGCCACATATCTTGAAACGGAGGGCTTTGCCATTGTTCGATCTTACGTTCCTCCATTGCCGTCAGGTCTAAATGGATTCCAAGTCTGCTTTATGCTTCACATTATTGAGCACATGAAGGGTGCAGCGGAAGCAGCACAACTAATTTCACAGATTTGGGATGCTCTTAATGACAGTGGTATTCTTGTGATCGCTTGTCCTGACTATATCAGATGGGGGCATTATTTCTTCGATTGTGACTACACTCACTCTATGCCGTTTACCCGTCGACGTTTGCGACAACTGCTTGAGGATCATCAGTTCGAAGTCATAGAAGAAACAATTTATACTGGACCAGTATTTGGTTACCGCGGACTGCCGTTGGCTTGGCTGGCTAAACTCATCTATCCTCAAACAGTTGATGACATTTTTGGACGATTTTTTAAAAGGGATTCGATGAATCGTGGGTTGCTTACTTTCTTGCCTAATCTATTGATTGTCGGCAGAAAGCGATAGTCGACTGACCATTTTCCCAGACATTGGGGAATACGTCTATTGAACCGATGAGTGAATAAGGCTTTGGAAAGCTTTTTTCGATTCAAGAGGTTGCGTTTTGAACTATTGAGCTAAACGACTTGGGCCCGTCCAAATCGGGTTGCCACACGTCAAACTAGGGTCATGAATACGAGAGCGCAGAGTAGGTCAGTTTTCTAATCATAGAATAGATCGGATCTTGGTAATGAAGAAAGTCGTCATTTTGCAGAACAGGTTGTTTCATTACCGCACGAATCTATTTGAGCAATTACGCGGAACTTGCGCGATGCGAGGTATCGAGCTGCATTTGGTTCATGGGCAGGCATCCCGACGTGAATCGACAAAGAATGATGAGGCGACGTTACCATGGGCAAATAGGGTTTCCAACCGTTTTTGGGAAATTGGTGCGCTCGATATCATTTGGCAGCCGTATTCAGCATCGCTCAAAGGCGCTGATCTGATAGTAATAATGCAGGAGAATCGGATTCTTTCCAATTATCCGCTGTTATTGAGCCGGATGTGCTCGCCCTGCAAAGTGGCTTATTGGGGCCATGGAAAAAATTTTCAAAGCGATGCCCCCGCTGGACTGCGTGAGAGATGGAAAAATTTTCTTTTGAATCGGGTGGACTGGTGGTTTGCCTACACGGATGTTACGGCCGACATCCTTGGGAAAGCGGGCTTTCCCGCGGAACGTATTACTTGTCTTGATAATTCAATAGATAATGAAGGCTTTAATCTTGATTTGGCTTCGATACCAAACAACCGCTTGTCTGAGTTACGAGAGAAGATCAATGCTAACGATAAATCTAGAATCGGCTTATTCTGCGGATCCCTTTATCCAGATAAGCGATTGGAATACATGATCGAAGCGGCTGATCAAATACATATGGAGTTGCCCAATTTTAAATTGCTTGTAATTGGTGATGGAGCTGGCGCTAGTCAGATAAATGCAGCAGCAACATCACGCGATTGGCTAAAATATCTTGGCGTAAAAAAGGGGGTGGAGAAGGCGGCCTATTTTCGACTTGCCCACGTGGTGTTTAATCCGGGAGCATGTGGGTTGCACATACTCGATGCCTTCTGTGCCGGTATCCCAATTGCAACTACTCTCGAAGCCCGTCACGGGCCCGAGATCGCTTATCTAAAAGACGGACAAAACGGTATTGTGACGCGTGGTGGTCCCGAGAATTACGCAAACCAGATTATAAGTCTCCTGTCTGATCCAGCAAAGTATCGGTATTTGTGCCTAGGGGCAAAAGAGACAGCCTTACGTTATACGCTTAAAAACATGGTTAACCGATTTGCTAGCGGAATAGAAAAATGCCTCGCGTTCCGAGAGTGAGCAATGATATGGCAAGATATGCACGTGTGCTGAATGCGCGGATTAATCCCATCACATGGGAAAGTGCATTACGGCAACTTAGCCAATGGGCTTCAAATTATGAGTCCCGATACGTGTGTATATGCAACGTTCACTCTGTAATTACGGCGGGGCAAGACACTGAGTTTGGTCGTATAATTGAAGAAGCCGACATGGCAACGCCAGACGGCGCGCCAATAGTCTGGATGCTCAAGCGTTTCGGATATTCCGGACAGCAGCGCATTAATGGGCCCGATTTGATGTGGCGATATTGTGAACAAGCCGCGACACGGGGGGAGTCGATTTATCTATACGGCGGCACAACAGAAACGCTTGACATTCTACAGCGTCGACTAGTAGAAGCGTTTCCAAGTTTACGCATTGCTGGTGTATTATCGCCACCTTTTAGAAAACTGATGGATGAAGAGAATGAAGCAATCGTAGCAAAGATTAACGCTTCTGGCGCGAGGACAGTATGGGTAAGCCTCGGTTGCCCGAGGCAGGAAAAATGGATAGCGGCACAGCGAGGACGCATTCAGGCGGTAATGATTGGTGTGGGTGCTGCATTTGACTATCATGCTGGAACGATCAAACGTGCCCCAAGGTGGATGCAGAACGCAGGGCTTGAGTGGTTGCACCGTTTGATCTGCGAACCACGCCGCCTCTGGCGGCGTTATCTCCTGACAAATACCCTTTTTATTGTGCTTGCCGCTCGTCAGCTATTTCTCAGGCGGTACTAAGAAGTGGTCCCAATTATTTGGACAGCCACCTGAATATTTTAAGTGGAATCTCTGCTGATTCTTACACTGCCAGGTTAGCCGTCCGCGGCATTGACATCAGCCCCACTTAACGGCGGTAGATTTCCTGTAGTGGTCTAATTTGCCCCGACACCTTGATAAGTGGAATATTCACTTATGGAGGAGTTTATGAAGACGAGACGCAGGGCACGCAGGGAATTTGACACCGGCTTCAAATTGGAAGTTGTGCGCATGGTACGGGATCAGGGATTGTCCGTCAGTGACGTTTGCCGCAGCATGGATCTGGGGGAGACGGTCGTTCGGCGCTGGGTGAAGCAATACCAAGCCGAACTGAACGGGCAGCCGGGCATTGGCAAACCGCTCACGGTCGAGCAGCAGCGTATCGGGCAACTGGAAACCGAGAATCGGCAGTTACGGATGGATAACGATCTATTAAAAAAAGCCTCAGCCTTCTGTGCTCGCGAACTGAAATGACCTACCGGCTGATTCGTGAATGGCAACAGAAGGCTATCCCCATAACACAAGCCTGCCGGATATTGCAGGTCAGCCGTGCCGGTTATTATCAGCATTGGCAGCGTGGTGCACGCGGATCGGATAGGGTGGCCACAGTTTATCTCAAGGCGCCCTTTTCTGGCAGTGGCAAGTCCTACGGTAGCCGCCGTTTAGCCAGCGCCTTGCAGGCTCAAGGCTTGGCTATTGGCCGTTACCGGGTATGGCGCTTGATGCGGGAAGCCGCTTTGTACCCGGTATGGAAACGCAAGTTTATTCACACCACCCATAGCCGACATGACTTGCCGGTAGCAGAGAATCTGCTGAATCGACAATTCGAGGCAGACGCACCGATCAGGCTTGGGTATCGGATATTACCTATGTGCGCACGCGCCAAGGCTGGCTTTATTTGGCCAGCGGTGATGGATTTGTTTTCGCGCAAGATCGTCGGCTGGGCGATGGCATCCACTATGCCGACAGTTGGCCGCCTCGGCACTGCGTAGGGCAATGCAGCAGCGCAAGCCTGCGCCTGGCCTGCTGCTCCATTCGGATCGCGGCAGGCAAGGCGAATTCAACATGGCATTCGCTGCAGCATGAGCCGCAAAGGGAATTGCTGGGACAATGCCGTGATGGAACGTTTCTTTCTGAATTTGAAAATGGAGCGTGTATGGCAACGTGATTATGCCAACCTCGGCGAGGCTCAATGCGATATTACCGAATACATTGTTGGCTTTTATAACCATGTCCGGTTGCACTCAAAATTGGGCTATGTGCCACCCGCCGCTTACGAACGTAAAATGGCCAATACCTCCTATCTCGGTGTCTGAAATTACTTCACCACTACATCTGCCCAAAACAAATGGAACCACCTCTCATGCTCAAGAGAACCTAAAAAATGGTTTAGCGGTAAATTTCTTTTGTGTATCACATCCTTCATCAATCAACTGTTCGATTTAGTATAAAAATAAGGGCCGTACAACAGTTATTGTATTTACTACTGCTTTGGTATCTGTGTCAAGGCACAGCCGGAAGCATTAACCTGATCAGTTCTCAACGTACCGGGGCATAAGTCTGCGCTATCGGCGGTTCCGTCATTATCGGTATCGAGCATAGCTCGATTGATTGTGTACATTGAAATTGCGCTTAGTGATGGTAGATCAATTGGCCAATTTACTTGGGTACCTTCCGGAAATATGCGGTAGCGATCACAGTATTCAGGCGCAGTTTCTCGATCGGGGCAGTCATGGGATTGTGTAACGCGATCAGGGTTAGCGACGAATTGGGTCCGTAGCGTGTTTTCTACATTCTGGAGTGGGACAATTTCCACGTTGGCGATCCAGAAGGTTTGACCGGGAAGGATCCTCTCGAAATCTACTCGGGCGCCGAGGTCGCCGGTTATTGGGTCACCCTCATTGACCGTCATTGCAGCGGTAAAGACAAAGGAGTAACGACGCCATTCCACGCTGCCGGAAAAACCTTGGGAGGCCGGCATCAGGCGATCGTAAAGTGGCCCGCCGCGGCGAACCAGGGGAGCAATGAATTGTCCATCGGTACTCGTTCTAGCGTCGAAGGTCACGCGGTAAGCGCGACCAGCCTCGACCGAAAAATTAGGTGTGGAAGCGATAGTTTCGCTCCCACCGGCGGTAATTCGTAGGCATGGACCGAATGGGCAAGTTTCATAAACCCTCGTTGAAAGAGGTGCTGTGGCGTTCCAGGATGACCATCCGCGCATACCATCTTTTAGTCCTCCGTTGGGAACAATATTGTTCCCAACAGCGAGATACGTTGCATAGCCTTCCTGAACAAGCTGAGAAGATCCCAAGTCTTGTGAGGTACGTCCTTCACCGGAGGCACCTTGCCATTCAGAAAGGGTATATGTAAGGTTATGCGTAGGCCAGGATTCGTTTACAACGCGTTTACTGAATAATGACGAATAGTAATTTTTTGAAAGTATACCAAAATTGGTCAAGCTACCAATCCCGCCATCAATGATCACAGAAGGGAACGACGTAGTTGAAAAGAAGCGATTACTGGACATTTCATTATCCTGGAGATCTCCCGTCGAGATTATTTTATTTGTCTGTTCCTGAAGCCAGAGTTGGCTTTTGCGGTTGCCATGTAATAAATTTCCGATGACTCGATTGGAATAGGAATCATGTAACAATATCCCATAGTCAGCCCATGCTATCGCATTATTCTCAACCGTTGTATTCGTGGAGTTGGCATCGATATATATGCCAACAGCATGAGAAGTGGCGTTGACGATAACTCCGTCGATGTCGCTGTTGACTCGTTCAATCAGATTGGAAGCAATGCGGGTATTTGGTGAGGCGTAGTTGATATAGATCGCTCCACAGTCGTTCATTTGGAGGCAGCTATTCAGGATCGCATTACGTTCAACAATACCATTTGCGATCATTCCATTTCCCACTGGCCAAATTCCATTGGCGGCTGAAGTATCGATATGATTGTCTATGATATTAGAGAATGTGCCGGTATAAATCGCGGCATAAGTGCCAATGGGAAGGCTCCAAACGCGGTCGCCAATAACAGAAACGGCACTCTGATAAATGTCATTAGCTTCCACGCGGACTGTCGTCGAGTATATGGCCGAAATGGCGTCGCCGCCGGTCTGCCGGATACGATTTGAGACAATATTATATTCTTGGCGGAAGTCGCCAGTATGCCCTCCCGAATGGTATTCGCGACATGCATGGAGCGCAGGGTAATGTTTTGCGCTTTCGTTAAATCGACCCCCAATCCAGTATGAAGTATATCTATTCCTTCAATAATGATATTAGATCGTTTTGATAGGTCGATACCCTTTTCCAATATGCTCAAGCGAATCTGATCGGATGGCGCATTGCCATCTGGTGCCCAGACATAGGTAGCCGCTGTGTTTTCGTCATAAAACCACTCCCCGGGAGAATCCAGCATTCCTAGTTGATCAAGCAGATAATATCCTTGCCCCGCTCGAATTTGGTAGCGTGTTGTCGGTTCGAAAAAAAGCCGAGTCCCCACTATCTGAGTGATAATCGCTTCGTCGATGTGCCAGCCGGCAGTCCGGATACGTAGTCGATTGCCGGGTCTGGGCGTCACCCCCTGCGGCAATTTTAGGGTGGAGTCAATGTCGAGATAAGTACTCCCAGCACCCCCATTGCTGAGGGGCATTGCATCACTATCCGCGACAACTTTAGCATAGACGGAATTTGGGTGTGAAGCGTCGTGACCCCGATTGGGATGATACGCGGATAACAAAGGCAGATCGCCCATCCATGCGCCGATAGGAGTAGCAAAAACAGGTTTTAGGCTTGCATTCCTGAAATAAAACTTAACTCCAGCGGGGACTTCTATGTCGAGTCTCGCGTTGGATATGGTGTTGCGTGAAACGAAAGCGAAGCCGATTTTTTGCCATGCATTGGTTCCAGTTATCCATTGCACGGCAGAAATTGCGTCGTAAGGGGAACTCCCCCGCCTGACCAACACTTTTATTCTAATCCCGGCGGGAATTCGCAAGGAAAGCTCACCATTGTAACTGACGCCACTCTCTATTAAGAAATCGTTACTAATAGCAACGCTATCACCTTTTTTTGTGGAACTCATGAAGCTAGCGCAGCCGCTTGATGAGTCAGGACAGCTCGATTCATAGACAAGTTTCTGATCCGCTGAAGCTGACCAGGAAGTCCAGCCTTCGACCCCCGCAGCAATAGAACCATTCTGGAACTTCTGAATAGGCCACGAAGCTTTGTAGATAGCGTTGTTATGACGAACCCAGCCATATGCATCCATGCGCTGACTGCCGTCAATGGACGGCGGGATGCCGCATGTCGATGATGTGGGACGAATAGTGATTGGCAGATCGGGAGTGCCGGAGCTTTTGAGTTGCAGTGTCTGGATCCACTTGCTCCCGCACTGGAGTTCAACCACGTCTCCCGGGGAAAGTGCAGCGATGGCCAGACGATTCAGGCTCTGCCAGGGACCATCGGTTGAAGGGCTGGCTGCTGCAGCCGGTCGTTTCCCGGACCACGAGTCATTGCCGAGCTCAGAGTCGATATAGTAAGTTATTGCGTAAGCACATTGCTGGACGATGGACAGCGTGACGATGACAGCAATCTTTTTTATGGTGATCATTAACAAGCCTTTCTGGATGATATAAGAAGGAAATCAAAAAAGAATAGACGTGGTAATTAGGTTATCTTTTTGTCTAAGGCGATAAGCCATGAAATAACTTGCCCTGGGCGCTTAAATCGGCATATGCGCCACGTTATTTCGCGAAAATATCTTGAGGGATCTTCCCGCCTTTATAACCTGCTGGAAGCGATATAAGAAAGCATGTGCCTCGTGCCAGCGGTTGATAACTGATCCAGGCTTTATGACACAATACGACCTGGGTAACCGTAAGTGAAATATGTGAGTAGCGTATTCCCGAAAAATCGGATGCTCTTGCGACGCATTTCAGGATTTGTTTTTTTGATTTTCACGTTCAGTTCCTCCTGGTAGAGCTTAGGAGACGGAACTGCGTGGAGACGCGTACTTCGAAGAGACTATATGGTTAGGCGGACGGGCAGCTCCGCGGCCATTTCGTTTGCTCGATAATTTACTCATCCAACACTGGAAGTGATCGAGATGAGCGGCGCTTCTGGCAGTCCTGCCGTCCTGGGGCTAACGCCCTGTAGACCGATGACTTTGCGTCCCCCGCTTTCGCGGGGTATGCCTTTTACAGATTAAGTAGGTTAAGTCCTTTACGGAATAAATTACCCAAAATTTAATATAACCAGAACTATACGCAGTTTTCAATATTTGTAACGGACGAGAAAGACGGAAAAAGCATGGCACTTCGAACGATTGGGCACCTTATACGTTTTTTCACGTATAAAGCTTACCTGATTAATATTCCAAAAATTTATCCCCTAACCCGATGGAGCAAGTTGTTTAACGAGGTTGGGCAGATTAGTGAGTACTTCTGGTAACATCTCAGCGTCGAGGTTTTTTGGAGCTGAGTTATGCTAAATCGGATATCAGACTGAAGCTGCAGGAGAAATTGAATTCCGCTACTTCTTTCTCTGCTTATTGTTAGTGAGTCAACTTCGTAGCCATGATGCGAAATAGAGCAGGTTGATAACAGCGAAAACAGGTGCTTGGCATTTAAAGGATAAAATCGAGACGTGCAAAAAATATACCTGGTTGCAGGGGCTCGTCCTAATTTCATGAAAATTGCTCCAATTGTGCGCGCGTTGCGCGCTTATGGGCGCTTGGATTTTCGAATCATTCATACGGGTCAGCATTATGACCGTGAAATGAATGAAGTTTTTTTTGAGGAGTTGGGCATTCCCCAACCAGATATCTTTATGGCGGCCGGTGGCGGGAGCCATTCGCAGCAGACGGCCAAGATCATGATAGCTTTTGAGGAACTGTGCCAGACCGATCGGCCTGATGCCGTTCTAGTAGTGGGTGATGTGAACTCGACGCTGGCCTGTTCCATTGTGGCCAAGAAATTAAATATCCCAGTGGCCCATGTAGAAGCCGGCTTGCGTAGTGGTGACATGACAATGCCTGAAGAGATAAACCGTCTCGTCACCGACAGTATCGCGGATTTCTTTTTTGTTACGGAACCGAGTGGTGTTGCACACCTGAAGCGTGAGGGCAAGGACGATTCCGCGATACATTATGTTGGGCATGTGATGGTCGATAATTTATTGTATCAAGCCAAGAAGTTGGCCGTTACTGACACCTCCGGTTTTGAAACGAGCTACTTCAAGGCGAAGTACGCAGCGGATGGGGGTGGGTATGGAGTGGTAACGCTACATCGGCCGAGCAATGTGGATAGCGCTGAGATGATGGCCCGTATCGGAGAGGCATTAAAGCAAATTGCTGTCGAATTGCCCCTGATTTTTCCGGTTCATCCGCGTACCAGAGGTAATCTTGAGAGATTTGGCATTGATCTCGGACCGCGCATCACATTGGTGAGGCCGCAGGCCTATATGGCTTTTCTTGATTTATGGAAGGACGCGCTTGTGGTGCTGACAGACAGCGGCGGCCTGCAGGAAGAAACCACTGCCCTTGGTGTGCCATGCATTACAATTCGCGAAAACACGGAACGTCCGGTGACGGTAGAAGAAGGCTCCAATGTGCTGGCCGGGACGGATCCCGCATGCATAATCGCCGAGGTGCGTAGGGTTCTGCGGGGAGAAGGCAAGCGGGGCCGCCGGCCACATCTATGGGACGGAAAAGCAGCCGAGCGAATTGTTGAAATACTTGCCATGGAGCTTGCGTGCTGAAGCATTCGAGGTTTGCAGCACCTTTCTTGTTCGGATAAGGCAATTCGATGCAAAAAAATGTGCTGGCATGGCAAGACCAGCAGACAAAATGATCGATTCAATTAATTTCCTGTAAAAAGATTATCCTATGATTCTTGTCACTGGAGGAGCGGGTTATATCGGTTCCCATACCTGTGTTGAGTTGCTTAATGCAGGTTTTGATATTACGGTATTTGACAATTTTTCCAATGGTCATCCCGAGGCATTAACGCGGGTAGAGCGTATTACAGGCAGGAAACTGCACCGGATACAAGGCGACATTCGGGATCGTGCCGTGCTGGCGACGGCCTTGCGTAGCAGCGGGGCGAATGCGGTAATTCACTTCGCTGGCCTCAAGGCGGTTGGGGAGTCGGTCAAACAGCCGCTCGCATACTATGACAACAATGTAGTCGGAACCCTTCGCTTGCTGGAAGCGATGGAAGAGTGTGATGTACGAACCCTCGTGTTCAGTTCGTCCGCCACGGTTTATGGTGATCCGCAGTGGCTGCCACTTACCGAAGACCACCCACTCTCCGCTACCAACCCATATGGACGCACCAAGCTGATAATTGAGGAAATGTTGCGCGACCTGCATCGCAGCGATGCCTCCTGGCGCTGCGGTATCCTGCGTTATTTCAATCCGGTGGGTGCCCACGCCAGCGGGTTGATTGGGGAAGATCCGCAAGGTATTCCAGATAATTTGATGCCTTTCGTAGCCCAGGTAGCGGTGAGGAGAAGAGAATTTCTTAATGTATGGGGTAACGATTATCCCACATCGGACGGAACGGGAGTGCGGGACTACATCCATGTAGTGGACCTGGCGTTAGGTCATATCAAAATACTGGAAGCGCTAGGTACCTCGGAGCGGAACGATCAGACCGGATGTCTGACAGTGAATCTAGGAACGGGTATTGGTTATAGCGTGCTTGAGATGATACGTGCCTTTGAGAAAGCGAGTGGACGGCCGATACCTTACCGAATTGCTTCCCGTCGTCCTGGCGATATCGCTTCTTGTTATGCCAACCCAAAACTTGCAT
>JBDTDT010000103.1:0-26257 GCA_039922995.1 Nitrosospira sp.
CTGAAGCTGCCGCCCGATACCCGGCTGATGATTCTCGCGCCGCTCGTGGTGGGACGCAAAGGCGAGCAGATGGATTTAATCGATGAACTTCGTGCACAAGGTTTCGTACGGTTGCGGATAGACGGCAAGGTGCATGAAATTGACGCGCTGCCAAAATTGCAAAAGACAAAGAAACACACCGTGGAAGTAGTGATAGACAGGTTGAAAGTCTCGCCCGATGTCAAGCAGCGATTGGCGGAATCATTTGAAACCGCGTTGCGCCATGCTGACGGCCGTGCTTTGGCAGTGGAAATGGACTCCGGCCACGAGCATCTTTTTTCCGCCAAGTTCAGCTGCCCGGTATGCAGCTATTCCCTGCCGGAACTTGAACCGCGATTGTTTTCGTTCAACAACCCGATGGGTGCCTGCCCCAAGTGCGATGGCCTGGGAAAAATCACATTCTTCGATCCCAAGCGTATCGTCGCCTTCCCCCATTTATCGCTGGCTTCCGGCACCATCAAGGGCTGGGACCGACGTAACCAGTTTTATTACCAGTTGCTGGCAAGTCTTGCCGAGCACTACAGTTTTGATCTGGAGGTGCCCTTTGAACAGTTGCCTGCGGATATTCAAGACATTGTTCTGAATGGATCAGGCAAGGAGAAAATCCAGTTTTCGTACCTGGGTGAAGGCGGCAGCCGGAACCAGCGGAAGCATGCTTTTGAAGGCATCATCCCGAACCTGGAGCGGCGCTATAAGGAAACCGATTCGCTGACTGTGCGCGAGGAATTGGCAAAATACCTTAATTCCCAGACGTGCCCTGAATGTGCCGGCACCCGCCTGCGCCGCGAAGCCCGCCATGTCCGGGTAGGAGGGCAGGCTATTTATGAAATCAATGCGCTACCTCTAAAACAGGCAAAGGCTTTTTTCGACCAGGTAAAACTGACAGGGCAAAAGTACGCTATTGCCGAAAGGATCGTCAAGGAAATTTCCAGCCGTATGCTATTCCTCAACAACGTCGGACTGGATTACCTGTCCCTGGATCGCTCCGCCGATACCTTGTCCGGTGGAGAATCCCAGCGTATTCGTCTCGCCAGCCAGATCGGTTCGGGGCTGACCGGCGTAATGTATGTTCTGGATGAGCCTTCCATCGGCCTGCATCAACGGGATAACAGCCGCCTGCTGGAGACGCTCAAGAATTTGCGAGACCTTGGGAATAGTGTAATTGTCGTGGAACACGATCAGGATGCCATATTGACCGCCGATCATGTGGTGGACATGGGCCCGGGCGCGGGTGAGCATGGCGGCGCCATTATCGCGCAAGGCACGCCGGAAGCCATTCAGCAAAACGCAGACTCGCTCACCGGAAAATATCTTTCCGGCAAACTGGCCATAGCACTGCCAAAAAAGCGCACCGAACCAAAGAATGATCGCTGGCTCAGAATCGAAGGCGCATGCGGCAATAATCTGAAAAACGTCAATCTCAATCTACCGGTAGGATTGTTCGTTTGCGTCACCGGCGTGTCCGGGTCGGGCAAATCCACCCTCATCAACGAAACGCTTTACCTTGCAACGGCGAGACATCTCTACGGCAGCAGCGCAGAGCCTGCACCGTATCGGAACCTGGATGGGCTGTCCTTCTTTGACAAAGTTATCAACATGGACCAGAGCCCCATCGGACGCACCCCACGTTCCAATCCGGCCACCTATACGGGATTATTCACCCCGATCCGCGAATTGTTTGCGGGTGTGCCCCAGGCGCGCGAACGTGGCTACGGGCCCGGGCGGTTCTCATTCAACGTCAAGGGCGGTCGCTGTGAAGCCTGCCAGGGCGACGGCATGATCAAGGTTGAAATGCATTTCCTGCCGGATATATATGTGTCATGCGATGTCTGCCATGGCAAGCGCTATAACCGCGAGACGCTGGAGATCCAATACAAGGGAAAGAATATCAACGAAATTCTGCAAATGACGGTGGAACAGGCACATGAATTCTTCAGCGCGGTACCGGTTGTGGCGCGGAAGCTGAAAACACTGCTGGACGTGGGACTCGGCTATATCACGCTAGGCCAGTCTGCGACCACGCTTTCCGGCGGCGAAGCCCAACGGGTAAAGCTATCGCTGGAACTGTCCAAACGTAACACCGGCCGCACGCTCTATATCCTGGATGAACCAACTACCGGCCTTCATTTCCAGGATATCGACTTGCTGCTGAAGGTGCTGCACCGGCTACGAGACCACGGCAACACCGTGGTAGTAATCGAGCATAACCTGGATGTGATCAAAACCGCGGACTGGATCATTGACCTTGGCCCGGAGGGCGGCGAAGGCGGCGGGCAGATCATCGCTGAAGGCGCACCGGAAGAAATAGCGGCGAACGAGAGGAGCTTTACCGGTCATTACCTGAAAGCCACGCTCAGTGCCTGACCGTTTTCGTGACAGGAAGAAGTGGTAAAAGCGGCAATATGGATCCCCATAAACTTCTGCTCGATAGCTTCCATGCTGCAATCGCCGCCGCCGATCCGCTGCGCATAGTCCCCCGGCATTTGCCGTCGAGGCCGCCTAAGGGGCGTACCTTGGTGGTCGGCGCGGGCAAAGCCGCTGCGGCAATGGCCTTGGCGGTGGAAAATTATTGGCCGGAAAATGCGGTACTGAATGGTATTGTGATTACCCGCTATGGTCATGGCTTGCCGCTAAAAAGAATTGAGATGGTTGAAGCGGGACATCCGGTACCTGATGCACAGGGCGAACAGGCAGCTCGGGATATTCTGGCGGAAGTGGAAAAACTCGGTGCCGACGATTTGCTGCTATGCCTGGTAAGCGGTGGCGGCTCCAGCCTGCTTTCATTGCCCGTAGCAGGTATATCGATAGACGATCTTCGAAACGTCACCAGGGAATTGCTCCGCTGCGGTGCAGCAATTCAGGAAATCAATACGGTGCGCAAGCATCTTTCCGCTATTCAAGGAGGACGGCTTGCAGCTTCATGCCATGCACCGGTACTGGCATTGATAATTTCCGACGTGACCGGCGATGAGCCGACCCATATTGCTTCGGGCCCGTGCGCGCCCGACCCGACAACGTACTCGGACGCACTGGATATACTTGATTGCTACCGGATAAACGCGCCTGCTGCCGTGATGGAGATATTGCAGGCGGGCGCCCGGGGAGAACTCGACGAGACACCCAAACCGGGCGATGCAGTTTTCCGCAATGTTGAAAGCCGCGTAATCGCTACTGCCCATGACGCATTGCGGGCGGCTGCGGGATATTTCCGCAGCCAAGGCATTCCCGCAGCGATACTCGGCGATTCCATTACCGGCGAGGCGCGCGAAATCGCCAAGGTTCTTGCGGCACTGGTCAAGGAAATCCGTCAATACGGGCAGCCATGGAAGCCGCCGGTGGCGCTTATCTCTGGCGGAGAAACGACAGTAACATTACGCGAAACTGAACATTATAGGAATAGCGATCATCGTAAACAAGGCGGCCGGAATACGGAATTTTTGTTGTCTCTTGCTATCGAACTCAATGGAGCACCTGAAACCCACGCGCTTGCCTGCGATACCGATGGCATTGACGGAACAGAAAACAACGCTGGCGGAATTGCCACGCCGGATTCATTACACCGTGCAACGCAAGTAGGCATGAACGCCGCAACTTTGCTTACCAGTCATGACACTTATCGCTTTTTTGAGGAACTCGGCGACCTGATCATCACCGGCCCAACCTGTACCAATGTCAATGATTATCGCGTAATTCTAATTTTATAGGACTGTTGGCTAATTGACTTATTAACACCTGGAATATCCCAGCCTGTAGGCTCTTGCAGACGCGCTTATGGCACCGCCAGAATCCGTATTTGGCGGCTGCTCCGTGAGGTGTCACGAAACCGCAATATTGTTTACATATCATTGCAATATCCAAGAAATAATCCCCTGACGAGAGGAAGGCCTATGGCAGCAACAATATTGGTGGTGGAAGACGAACCTGCGATTCAAGAGCTGATTTCGTATAGTTTGCGGCAGGCCAGGCATATCGTTTTTGACGCGAGGAATGCGGAACAGGCCATGGAAATCGTCAATCATGCGCTACCCGATCTGGTACTGCTTGACTGGATGCTTCCGGGAATGAGCGGTGTCGAGTTTGCCCGGATGTTACGGCGCGTAACACGCACCAAGTCAATCCCCATCATTATGCTTACCGCTCGCGCCGAAGAGGGTGATAAGGTAGCAGGCCTGGAAATCGGTGCCGACGACTACATCACCAAGCCCTTCTCGCCCCGTGAATTGCTTGCGCGGATTAAAGCGGTACTGCGGCGGCGCTCACCGGAAGCCGCTGACGATATCGTCGAAATCGGCGGATTGCGGCTTGACTCGGCTACTCATCGCGTGACTGCGAGCGATAGCGAAGTAGTGCTTGGACCTACCGAATTCCGCCTGCTGCATTTTTTAATGACTCACGCGGAGCGGGTGCACAGCCGTTCCCAATTGCTCGATCAGGTATGGGGAGACCATGTATTTGTCGAGGATCGCACTGTGGATGTACATATTCGCAGACTGCGCAAAGCCCTGGAACCCGTCAGCAAGGATGGATTGGTACAGACTGTGCGGGGATCTGGCTATCGCTTGTCTGCAGGACAAACAGTGAGCATGGGATAAATCCTAAATCCGGCGGTTGACCGCTCATTTATCAGGTTATAGCCATGATCAATAAAAATATTTTATGCTATTTGACCCTCACCTTCTGGGTGAGCCCGCTACGGGGTAGATTGCATAGTTTTTGTGGCGCATGGCAGCGTTGTTCGCAACGCCTTGAAATGGGACGCTCCGAAGCGTCGCACAAGGGGCTCGGCGCAGCGGGGATCGGGCAGCGCAGGGGACGCCGCGACTGCGTTTCATGGCACCCGCATCTCGCTGCGGGGTCGCACCTTCCTGCGGAAGGCACTGCTCCGCCCTGCGCGGTCGCACCATTCCGCGTCGTTGCGCCTTGCCCTGCACCCCAAAAACTACACACTCCGCTCTGTCCAACTGCCAGTCTTAGGATAATATAAAAATAATGATCCGGCTTTACTCTTCGAAATAACTCACGTGTCCAATCTCTGGGAGCGTCTCACCACCTTCATTCTGATTATTGTCGTGACCGGAATACTTTTCTTGGCACTAGGGGCAGTCACGACGCTAGCATGTTATGTCGTTGCATTATTACTGCTGGTGATTCGCTACCGGTACCAGCTAGCCACGCTAGACAAATGGCTTCAGGGCGAGAAATCCACGCTGCCGGATAGTTCCGGTCAATGGGGGGATGTATTTGCACGTTTGATGCGCCTTATGCGTGACCAGAACCAAAGCTATCAACAAGTAAACCTCGCACTGGAACGTCTGCAGCGCGCCACGTCGGCCATGCCGGAAGGTGTGGTGATCATGGACGAGATGGACCGCATCGAATGGTGCAATCCGGTAGCCGAAAAACATCTTGGCATAGACTCCAAACTCGATGCCGGCCAGCATATCACCCACCTTGTGCGCCAAACCCAATTCACCGAGTACCTGGCGGCCTCTAATTACAGCGAGCCGTTGATAATGAGACAATCCCGCCATCAGGGATTGACCCTTTCGCTACAGTTTGTGCCGTATGGCGATAAACAGAAATTGCTCATCAGCCGGGATGTTACTCGCCTTGAAAGAGTCCAGACCATGCGCCGGGATTTTGTGGCCAATGTCTCGCATGAGCTGCGGACGCCACTGACGGTGATTGGTGGATTTCTCGAAACACTGTCGGAAGAGCGTGCCCCGGATCTGGAAACAAACAAGTGGGCACTAACACTTATGACCGATCAGACCAAGCGCATGCAGCGTCTGGTGGAAGATTTGTTAACGCTGTCACGATTGGAGGATACGGAAAACCAGGTACGCGAAGCAAACATTGACATACCGGAAATGGCACGCGAACTCTATCATGAAGCGCAATCCTTGAGTGGAGGGCGTCATGTTATCAACCTCAATCTCGATACCGACGCGAAGTTGCTGGGAAGCAAAGATGAGTTGCGGAGTGCTTTTGGAAATCTCGTCAGCAATGCCATACGCTATACCACTGACGGAGGCGAAATCTCCCTGAATTGGGCGATTCGTGATGGACAAGGCGTATTCTCTGTCCAAGACAGCGGCATCGGCATTGACTCCGAACATCTCCCGCGCTTGACGGAACGTTTTTACCGCGTGGATCGCGGGCGTTCGCGTGAGACCGGTGGTACCGGCCTTGGCCTCGCCATTGCCAAACATGTCCTGACCTGCCACCAGGCGAAGCTCGAAATTGTCAGCAACCCGGGCAAGGGAAGCTGTTTCAGTGCCTGCTTCCCTGCGGTACGGCTGATAATGCACAAAAGCGAGTGAGCCGCCGTCAGGTTACGCGCGTGTATAATCCCAAGCTGATGATTAAACCTAAATCCGGCGGTTGATTACTCATTTATCAATTTAGTACCATGATCCACAAAAATTTTTTGGATTATTAAATTTTTACCTTTTGGGTGAGTTCGCTACAACTGCCGGATATTAAGTTAAAACCTCCGAGAGTACCCGAGTCTGCCAGTATGGGTGCGAGGAAAACTTACTTATTCAGAGACTCGTAATGTCCAAGCCACCTCCTTCCGATCTCACCGAGATACCAATCAGCAGCTTGAACGTGTTTGATGGCAATCTTCTGCATGTTTATCAGGATCGAGCCCGTATGCCTGATGGCGAAATAAGAACACGCGAATACATCACCCACCCTGGCGCGGTCGTCATCATCCCGTTGCTCGACAATGGAGAATTGGTGTTGGAGCGTCAGCATCGCTATCCCCTGCACCGGGATTTTTACGAACTTCCCGCTGGAAAAATCGATCAGAATGAGGATCCACTCCTGTGCGCACAACGGGAGCTATTGGAAGAAACGGGTTATACCGCGGAAAACTGGCGCTATCTCGCCACTTTGCATCCCTGTATCGGTTATTCCAACGAGAAGCTCATTTATTATCTTGCAAGAGAACTCGTCTTCCAAGGCGCAAACCTGGATGATGGCGAACACCTGGAGGTATTTACTTTGACGCTGGCAATGGCACTGGAATGGGTAAAAGCGGGGAAAATCACGGATAACAAAACTGTTTCCGGCCTCTTCTGGGCAGAAAAGGTGTTGGATGGCGAATGGTAACAGTCACGCCGGATATTAGGTGCTAGGGCCTGTTAACACTTATTTCACGCCCGCGACGGCGACGGATTTCATCCAGCACGAGGCATGAGGCGCGCGGCGGAGCGAGCCTCCGTAAGCGGCGAGTAACGAAGGGCTGGATGAAATCCGTCCCGTCCCTTCGGGTTGCGCACGAAAAACGGGGATGCCGCGTTGCAAAGCTTAGCCATAGGCCCACTATGTCCTGCGCTTCGCGCCTTAATTCCGTGTTTTTTGTGTAGCAACGAGGGCGTGAAATAAATGTTAACAGACCCTAGGTATTTTCCCCTTAACAGTCTTACTATCATCAGATTACGTCCGAACTGATATTAAAAATGAGCGGTGAACCGCCAATCGGGTTTAAGCCTTATTGTGTAATCGCATCCGCCGGAACAGAATTTATTCCGCAAAGAACTCGCGCACCTTGTCCATCCAGGATTTGGCACGTGGGCTATGGCGAGAACCATCTTCCTGGTTAAGCGATTCCAGTTCCTGCAACAGTTCCCTTTGGCGAGAGGTAAGCTTGACCGGTGTCTCCACCACCACATGGCAGAGTAAATCCCCCTGAGCATTGCTACGCACACCTTTGATACCCTTACCACGCAGACGGAAAATCTTCCCACTCTGGGTTTCCGCGGGTACCTTGATTTTGGCATGACCGTCGAGTGTAGGAATTTCGATTTCTCCGCCTAGCGCCGCGGTGGTAAAACTTATCGGCATCTCGCAGTGCAAGTCATTATGATCGCGCTGGAAAACGGAATGAGGCGATAGCTGGATTACCACATACAAATCCCCCGGTGGGCCACTGTTGACTCCCGCTTCACCCTCTCCGGATAAACGGATGCGATCGCCTTCATCCACTCCGGCTGGAATTTTTACCGACAGGGTTTTATGTTGCTTCACCCGCCCCGCTCCGTTACATGTAATACAAGGACTTGAAATAAATTTGCCGCTCCCATGGCATTTGGGGCATGTCTGCTGGATTGAAAAAAATCCCTGCTGCATTCTTACCTGTCCGTGGCCATGGCAGGTAGGGCAAGTGGCGGGTGAGGTACCCGGTTTTGCACCGCTGCCATGGCAAATTCCGCAAGCTTCCATTGTCGGAATACGAATCTTGGTTTCAGTTCCGCGCGCGGCCTGTTCAAGCGAAATCTCCAAATTATAGCGCAAGTCCGCACCACGATAAACATTGGTATGCCCACCGCGGGCACCAAATATATCTCCAAATATATCGCCGAACGCATCAGTAAACCCCTGTGCGCCGCCTGCACCGCTTACGTTGGGATCTACGCCGGCATGGCCATGCTGATCATATGCCGCGCGCTTCCTTGGATCAGTCAGTATTTCGTAGGCTTCCTTGGCTTCCTTGAAATGCTCTTCCGACTTTGGATTATCCGGATTGCGGTCCGGATGATGCTTCATCGCCAGCTTACGATAGGCTTTCTTGATTTCGTCTTCGCTGGTGTCGCGGTTAATGCCCAGCACTTCATAATAGTCGCGTTTGCTCATATAAGTTTTCTTGATAAGTAGAAGAGCACAAGGCTTATTTTGTCCTCTACTACTCTGTTTTCTTCCGGTAAATGCCCAAACGCAGGGGACGCAGAAGAATTACACAAAATCTTCTTCGCGCCCGCTGCGCCCGGATGTTCTGAGGAACCGCTGAACTTGTTCAGAAGTTCTCCCTGCTTATTTCTTGCTTTTCACTTCCTCAAACTCGGCATCCACTACTTCACCTTCAACCGGCTTTTCTCCTCCGCTATCATGGGATGTCGATTCTGCACCAGCCTGAGCCTGCTGGCCTTGCTCTTGCGAATACATCTTCTCCGCCAGCTTATGCGAGACCTCGGCCAGCACCTGGGTTTTTGCCTCGATGATTTCCTTGCTATCGGATTTCAGCGCTTCCTCCGCATCTTTCAGCGCAGCTTCCACTTTGGATTTTTCCTCGCTATCCAGTTTATCGCCGTGTTCTTTTAACGTTTTTCTCACCGAGTGGATCATCGCATCACACTGGTTGCGAACAGTGACAAGCTCCACCGCCTTGTGATCTTCTTCGGCATGAGCCTCGGCATCCTTGACCATGCGCTGCACCTCGTCATCCGACAAACCGGAGCTTGCCTGGATCTTGATTTTGTTTTCCTTGCCGGTAGCCTTGTCTTTGGCCGATACATGAAGTATGCCGTTAGAATCGATATCGAATGTAACCTCTATCTGCGGCATACCACGGGGCGCTGGAGGAATCTCACTCAAGTTGAATTGCCCCAGGCTCTTATTTCCGGATGCCATTTCCCGCTCACCTTGCAACACGTGGATCGTGACAGCAGTCTGGTTCTCGTCGGCGGTGGAAAATACCTGTTGCGCCTTGGTCGGAATAGTCGTGTTTTTCTGGATTAGCTTGGTCATTACGCCGCCAAGGGTCTCGATACCCAGCGACAATGGCGTAACGTCCAGCAACAACACATCCTTCACTTCACCCTGTAGCACGCCACCCTGAATGGCCGCGCCTACCGCCACTGCCTCATCCGGATTTACATCCTTGCGCGGTTCCTTGCCAAAGATTTCCCTGACCTTATCCTGCACCTTGGGCATGCGGGTTTGGCCGCCCACCAGAATAACGTCCTCAATATCGGAAATCTTCACCCCGGCATCCTTGATCGCGATGCGGCAAGGCTCTGCCGTACGCTCGATCAGCTCTTCCACCAGGCTTTCCAGCTTGGCGCGGGTGATTCGCACCGCCAAGTGTTTGGGGCCAGACGCATCCGCCGTAATGTAGGGCAAGTTGACTTCGGTCTGCTGGCTGGAGGAAAGCTCGATCTTGGCTTTCTCTGCCGCATCTTTCAAGCGTTGCAAGGCCAGCATATCCTTTTTCAGATCTATTCCATTTTCCTTTCTGAACTCGTCCACAAGATATTCGATCACGCGCGAATCGAAGTCCTCACCGCCGAGAAAGGTGTCGCCATTGGTAGCCAGCACCTCAAACTGGTGCTCACCCTCCACTTCCGCAATTTCGATGATTGAAATATCGAAGGTACCTCCGCCCAGGTCATATACCGCCACCTTGCGATCGCCTTCTTTTTTATCCATACCGAAAGCCAGAGCAGCCGCAGTGGGCTCATTGATGATGCGTTTAACTTCCAGGCCGGCGATACGGCCAGCGTCTTTGGTTGCCTGGCGCTGTGAATCGTTAAAATATGCAGGAACAGTAATGACTGCCTCAGTTACTGACTCACCCAGATAATCTTCGGCAGTCTTTTTCATTTTTTTCAGTACCTGTGCGGAAATTTCCGGTGGGGCAATTTTTTTGCCTCGCACTTCTACCCAGGCGTCATTATTGTCAGCCTTGACGATATGGTACGGCACCATTTTGATATCCCTCTGCACCATTTCTTCATCGAAACGCCGCCCGATCAGTCGCTTTATCGCAAACAAGGTATTCTTGGGATTGGTAACCGCCTGGCGTTTGGCGGAAGCCCCCATCAGAATTTCTCCGTCTTCCGTATAGGCGACAATGGATGGAGTTGTACGCGCACCTTCCGAATTTTCTATTACCTTAGGTTTGCCGTTCTCCATGACGGCCACGCATGAATTAGTGGTTCCGAGGTCAATGCCGATAATTTTTGCCATGATTTGATCCTTGTAATAGTTAGTACCGAATATCCGATTGTCCGCAAATGGGGGTTAAGATCCGAATTTCAAGTCTCTCAAGCCTCTCTGGCTTTCGAAACCATTACCAGTGCTGGTCGTATCACTCTGTCATTCAGAATATAGCCTTTTTGCATTACCTGAACCACCGTGTTGGGAGGAAGATCAGAGTCCATCATGCTCATGGCCTGATGCAGATGCGGATCAAACTTTTCGCCTTTCGGATTAATCACTTTCACATTGAATTTATTGAAGGTGGCAGCGAGCTGTCTGAGCGTCAGCTCCATTCCACTCTTAAAATTCTCCACTGTTGCATTTTCTACCGCAAGCGCTGCCTCAAGGCTATCCATTACCGCCAGAAGCTCGGTGGAAAAATTCTCTATAGCGTATTTATGAGCATTCGCAACGTCGATCTGAGCACGTTTTCGTATATTTTCCGCATCAGCCTTGGCACGTAGCCAAGCATCATGATGCTCCTGGGCACCGAGCTCCGCTTTCTTCAGCAATTGTTCGAGACTCGGCATCGTTTCCACTGATGCTTCCGCAGTCATATTTTCGTTAGCTTCCCGCGTACCTGCTTCGCCCGTGGGGGGAGTCAATTCGGGTTGTTCTGGTGCAGGCTGTTGTGTATCCGCCATAAAGTCCCTCCTAAATTCTATTTAAAAAATATCGGGATGATTTTTCTAATTTCAAGATTAAGAAATATAAATTGGGGCTCAGCAGAATTCCCCTTTATGAAATTAAGTTGCGATACCGGCGTTGCAGATACTCGCATGAAAAGCCGGAAGATGGGAATCTATCTACTCTCCAATCCCCGAGCCAACTCAGCGGCTTTACCGATATAGTTCCACGGCGTCAGTTGCCGCAGACGGTTTTTTTCCGCTTCTGGAATAGTAAGACTATCAATGAATTTGTGCAGTGCATCTTTAGTCATGCCGCCTTTGCCGCGTGTCAATTCTTTCAGCTGCTCGTAAGAATTCCGCACGCCATGGCGGCGCATCACGGTCTGGATCGGCTCCGCGAGCACTTCCCAGGCACCCGTCAAATCTTCGGCCAAACGTTCCCGGTTGACTTCCAGCTTGCCCAGTCCCTTGCTGCAAGAGTCATATGCCAGCAAAGTATGGCCCAGCGCGACGCCCATGTTGCGAAGTACGGTGGAATCGGTGAGATCACGCTGCCAGCGGGATACAGGCAACTTCTCGCTCAAGTGCCGCAACAACGCATTCGCGATGCCGAGATTGCCTTCCGAGTTTTCAAAATCTATCGGGTTGACCTTGTGCGGCATCGTTGATGAGCCGATTTCGTTGGCTTTTGTTTTTTGCTTGAAGTAGGCCAGGGAGATATATCCCCACATGTCGCGGTTGAGGTCCAGCAATATGGTGTTAATGCGCGCATATGCGTCAAACAACTCGGCCATGGCGTCATGCGGTTCAATCTGAGTGGTGTAGGGATTGAATTCCAGTCCAAGATTCTCCACGAAACCCCGCGCAAATTTTTCCCAGTCGAAATCCGGGTAAGCGGCTAAATGAGCATTGTAATTGCCTACGGCACCATTTATTTTTCCAAGGACGGGTACCTTGGCAAGCTGCTCATACCCGCGCTGCAGGCGATGAGCGACGTTGGCAAGTTCCTTTCCAGTCGTGGTAGGCGTGGCGGGTTGACCATGCGTCCGCGAAAGCATCGGTATATCCGATAATTCATGCGCCATCCGGATAAGTTTACTAATGACTTTTTCCAGCTCCGGCAACATGACCCGGTCGCGACTATGCATCAACATCAGCCCATGGGACAGATTATTGATGTCCTCCGACGTGCAGGCAAAGTGCATGAATTCCGCAACGCGGGCGACTTCTGCATTCGCGGCCAAGCGTTCCCTAAGCCAGTATTCTATGGCTTTGACGTCATGGTTGGTACGGCCTTCGATAAGCTTGACCGCTTCTCCGTCGACTTCGGAAAAATTCACTACAAGCTTGTCAAGTTCGGCAATAGTACTGGCAGAAAATAGCGGGACCTCAGCAATGTCAGATGCATGACTAAATGCTTTAAGCCATTCTATTTCCAACTGGACACGATAACGAATCAACGCAAATTCGCTGAAATAAGGCCGCAGGCCAGCGACTTTGCTGTGATAGCGCCCATCCAGGGGTGAGAGCGCAGTAAGAAAAGAAGAGTTCATATTGTTGGTTCTGGTTGGTTCTCTATACTAGAAAACCTCTGAATAAGTTCTCCTGAAAGGCGTTGCTGGCAAACTCGGGGACTTATTCAGAGGTTTTCGAGATTCCACCAGCTGAGCCATTTTAACATAGGAAGGCAAATGGCCGGGCTATGCCATGCAGCATGGAAGCCGGGTATAATACGCGCCTGAATCCATTGCCGCCAAGGATACCAATGAAGCTTATCGGATCACTCACCAGCCCCTATGTTCGCAAGGCGCGCATCGTTCTGGCGGAAAAGCGTATCGGTTACGATTTCGAGGTGGATATTTCCTGGAATGCGGATACTCAAGTATCGGATCACAATCCCCTTGGCAAAGTGCCGGTACTGGTTATGGACGACGGTACCACCTTATTCGATTCACGCGTAATCGTGGAGTATCTGGATAGTGTCAATCCGGTATCTCGTCTGATTCCCGAACCTAATCGGCGCCGTATCATGGTAAAGCGCTGGGAGGCCCTGGCGGATGGCATCTGCGACTCCGCAGCCGCAATATTCCTTGAACGCAAACGGCATGCCGCCGAACAAAGCCCCGAGTGGATCTCGCGTCAACTAAAAAAAGTCGCAATGGGTCTGGAGATGGCTGCCCATGACCTAGGCGATAAAAAGTGGTGCGACGGCAATGTCTACACGCTCGGCGACATTGCGTTGGGTTGCGCCCTAGGTTACCTGGCTTTCCGTTTTCCGGAAATAGAATGGCGCAATACTTCACCCGGTCTTGCTGATCTTTCCGATAGGCTGGAAAAACGAACGCCATTTATGGAAACGGCGCCGAAAGGATAGCCGGAAACAAACGGGATAATAAATAGTTTATTCCGAAGAACAAGCTGGTGCGCTCTTACTGAATCTGCAGATTTACCCTAATCCGGCAACTGGACGAGAGGAACGTACGGTTTCAGGTTTAATCTTCATCGGTGATCACTCCTCCCCCGAGGCATATCTTGCTTTCGTAAACCACTACCGATTGTCCTGGCGTGACAGCCCACTGGGGCTGGGCGAATTCGATTCTGCATTTGCTGTGCCCGATATACCCAATAGCGCAGGGAGCATCGGTTTGGCGATAACGGGTTTTGGCGGCATAAACCCAGTTGCAATGCGGCATCCGGCCACTTATCCATGTAAGGTCGATAGCAGTGAGCGAAGGCCGGAACAAGGCAGGATGATCATGGCCTTGTACTACGGTGAGGATATTCCGAGCCAAATTCTTGGATGAAACGAACCAGGGCTTGCCATCACTGTCCCTTGTTCCTCCAATCCCCAATCCCTGACGCTGGCCAATGGTGTAGTACATCAGGCCGTTGTGCTTGCCCATGACGGTGCCGCATGGAGTTTGTATTTCTCCCGGTTCATGCGGCAAATAACGGTTGAGAAATTCCCTGAAGGGCCGTTCGCCGATAAAGCAAATACCCGTACTGTCTTTCTTGGAAAAATTTGGCAATCCATGATCCCTGGCGATTTTACGCACATCCCGTTTGTAAAGATGTCCAATGGGAAACAGGGTTCTGGATAACTGCGCCTGATTCAAACGATGGAGAAAATAGCTCTGGTCCTTGGTTCCATCCTCACCTTTTAGCAGCTGGAATATGCCGTCTTTTTCGCGTACCTGGGCATAATGACCGGTAGCAATATAGTCTGCGCCGAGACCGATCGCGTGATCGAGAAACGCCTTGAACTTGATTTCGGCGTTACACAGCACATCCGGATTGGGAGTCCGCCCAGCCTTGTATTCGGCGAGAAACCGGCTGAATACTCGCTCCTTGTACTCAACCGCAAAATTTACGGCTTCCAGAGGAATCCCGATAATGTCGGCGACCGACGCGGCATCGATCAAATCCTGCCGCGATGAGCAATAATCATCGGTATCATCGTCTTCCCAATTCTTCATGAAGAGGCCGATTACATCGTACCCCTGCTGTATCAAAAGCAGCGCCGCGACGGATGAGTCAACCCCGCCCGACATGCCGATCACTACACGCTGTTTGCTCATACTTTAATACTCAACCCAGATAACCCATTAGACGGCTCTCCAAGCTTACCCGAATACTGGCGGTCAGTTTGCGGCCATTTTTGCCACCTGCGCGGCGTCCATAGACCCAACTATGGACTTCTCCCAACCGGCAAAACTGTCTCGCAACCTGCCTCGCCATCATCTCGCGTCCTAACGAATTATCTGGGTTCAATCGTAATGGGTAAGGATTTCCAGAGGATAGTGCTTACCCGCCAAATGGTCTTCGACACACTTCATCACCAGCGGACTGCGGTGGCGATAAGCCGTTTCGCGGATTTCATCCGGGCTGAACCATGCTGCGCGCACGATTCCTGCATCCAGCGTGCGGCCGGGATCATGATCACTAACGGAACCGGCAAAAGCAAAGCGAAGAAAGGTAATGTTGTCGGCATGAGAGTGCCAGCGATAAATACCTAGCACCCATTGAGGGGTGAAGGTGTAACCGGTTTCCTCCAGAGTCTCTCGGATCGCACCTTGTATGATGGATTCGGCCGGCTCCAGGTGCCCTGCTGGCTGATTGAACAGTATGCCGCCACTGGTCTGCTCTTCAACCAGCAAAAATTTTCCACCTTGCTCGACGACCGCTGCAACAGTGACGTTGGGCTTCCAGATCATGGTTCCTTGGATGATTGTTATTTATAGAGGCGAATACAGGAGTGTATCGCAGCCCGCATTCTATCGCCCAAAGTAGTGGAAAGAAATAATAAAGGCAGTCGACTCGACGTGAGCACACTCAACGCTGCCTATGTACTTTTGTCGTATCGGATACAAATGACATCGTCCTGAGGCACCAAACACAGCATTAGCGCTTATTACCAAAATCAAGGTAAAATGGGACGCTTCGGGTTTGCCTGTCTTTTGTTTATAAGATGCTGACTCGCCAGCAATTTAAATTATTGGGAGATACCATGTACCAGCACATCAAGACGCCGGCCGAGGGCGATAAGATCCGGGTCAATGCAGATTGTTCTTTGACTGTGCCGGATAATCCTGTTATTCCGTTCATGGAGGGTGATGGTATCGGTCTGGACATCACGCCAGTAATGATAAAAGTTGTAGATTCAGCGGTACGCCGGGCTTATGACGGCAAGCGCAAGATTTCCTGGATGGAAATCTACGCCGGCGAGAAATCCAACCAGATATACGGCGGGAATGTGTGGTTGCCCGATGAAACGCTGCACGCCGCAACAGAGTATGTGGTCTCCATCAAGGGACCGCTGACCACGCCGGTGGGTGGTGGCATCCGTTCCATCAACGTCGCCTTGCGCCAGAAACTTGATCTATATGTGTGCCTGCGTCCTGTGCGTTATTTTCAGGGTGTGCCAAGCCCACTAAAAAATCCCGAGAAAACCGATATGGTGATTTTCCGCGAGAATTCGGAAGACATTTATGCCGGCATCGAGTGGGAAGCCGGGTCGGAGAATGCGAAAAAACTCATTAATTTTTTAATAACGGATATGGGGGTCACCAAAATACGCTTTCCGCAAACGTCGGGAATCGGCGTCAAGCCGGTATCGAGCGAAGGCACGGAGCGCCTGGTACGCAAGGCAATACAGTATGCGATTGATAACAAACGCCGCTCGGTCACGCTGGTACATAAAGGCAATATAATGAAATTCACCGAGGGAGCATTCAAAAGTTGGGGCTATGCATTGGCAGCAAGAGAATTCGGCGCAAGCTTGCTTGATGGCGGCCCCTGGATGAAACTGCCCGAGGACAAGGGCGGGATTGTTATCAAGGATGTAATCGCTGACGCTTTTCTGCAACAGATTTTGCTGCGCCCAGAGGAATACGACGTAATCGCGACACCAAATCTGAACGGTGACTACATTTCTGATGCCCTAGCGGCGCAAGTGGGCGGAATCGGTATAGCACCGGGTGCAAACCTCAGTGATTCGATTGCAATGTTCGAAGCCACTCACGGTACCGCGCCGAAATATGCCGGCAAGGATCAGGTTAACCCTGGGTCGATTATTCTATCAGCGGAAATGATGCTGCGCCACATGGGCTGGGTTGACGCCGCCGATCTGATAATCGAGGCTATGGAAAAAACTATTCTAGATAAAATAGTCACTTACGACTTTGCACGTCAAATGACCGGCGCGCAGAAAGTCTCGTGTTCAGCATTCGGCCAAGCGCTGACCGAGCGTATGGTCTGACGCGTTTCCAGTTTCATCCATGAAAAAGAAAAAACCCCCTTGCCGCTATTCACGACAAGGGGGTTTGCATAATCCTGTGATTACAAACTGATCACGGCTCGACCGCGTCAGCAGGAGATCGTTAGGCAGACTGAATATTTGATGCTTGCTTACCTTTCGGGCCCTGAGTCACTTCGAAACTTACTTTCTGGCCTTCCTTGAGTGTTTTGAACCCGGACATATTAATCGCGGAGAAATGGGCAAATAGATCTTCGCTGCCATCATCCGGGGTGATAAAACCAAAACCCTTGGAGTCATTGAACCATTTTACTGTACCTGTTGCCATTTTTGCTTCCTATAAAAAACCGGGCCGGAAACCCGAATACTGTTTGAGTTTCAAGACCGCAAAACGGCTGTAACCGGTACTGCAGAGAACTTGAAGCCAAACGCCAAGAGCCGTTTTACGCAAATCCGTTGTTCAAGTCAAGTAGTCACGCACTTATTTTGAAGAATTGCAATAGAATAATTTTCTCAAGGTACTTGAATATTTCGCCGTAATCATCAAATATGTTAATGAAAGACATATTCGTTATATTTACGCTCTAACTGATGAATAGGTAAGTCAAGAAATCATGGCAACAAGAGGTCAGCGAGATGTTGTACTGGAGGCTGAAAAGAGTAAACTCAAGCCACCGCCAATGTTTAAAGTGATCTTGCTGAATGATGATTTCACCCCTATGGATTTCGTTGTGGCTGTGTTACAGACTTTTTTTTCAATGAACCGAGAACAGGCGATGCAAATCATGCTCAAAGTTCATATGGACGGAGCCGGAGTGTGTGGCGTTTATCCTGGTGATGTGGCTATCACCAAGGTTGAACAGGTCGTTACATTTGCGAGGCAGCATCAACATCCGCTAAAGTGCGTGATGGAGGAGACTTGAAATGATTGCTCAAGAGCTGGAAGTAAGTTTACACATGGCGTTTGTCGAATCGCGACAAAAGCGCCACGAGTTCATTACAGTGGAGCATCTGTTGCTGGCCATGCTCGACAACCCCACGGCTGCCGAGGTACTGCGTGCATGTTCGGTCGACATAGAGGATTTGCGCAGGTTGCTGGCAGAACACGTCACGGAAAATACACCGACCGTAGGTGGCAATGGTGAAGTAGATACCCAACCTACGCTTGGTTTTCAGCGTGTCATTCAGCGTGCGATCCTCCATGTCCAGTCTTCGGGAAAGAAAGAAGTTACAGGCGCCAATGTACTGGTAGCCATATTTGGCGAGAAGGATTCCCATGCCGTTTATTTTCTTCATCAGAAAGGCGTGACCCGGCTTGACGTCGTAAATTATATTTCCCATGGCATTAGTAAGGTACCGCAAGGTAGTAGCGCCAAAACCGAGAGTGAGGGCGATGCCGAGCAGGAATTGGGTGCGGGCGGCGCACTCGAAAGTTACGCAGTGAATCTGAATACCCAGGCGCTTGCGGGCAAGATCGATCCCTTGATTGGACGCGAGAAGGAACTGGAACGCCTGATACAAACATTGTGCCGCCGTCGCAAGAACAATCCCCTGCTGGTCGGCGAAGCGGGAGTGGGCAAAACTGCTATCGCTGAGGGACTTGCGCGCCGAATTATAGAAAATGCCGTTCCCGATGTACTTGCGCACCACCAAGTATACGCGCTTGATATGGGTGCGCTGCTAGCAGGGACCAAATACCGCGGCGATTTTGAGCAACGCCTGAAGGCTGTACTAAAACAGTTGCTCGACAGTTCTAACGCTATCCTGTTCATTGATGAAATTCACACGCTGATTGGTGCAGGTGCAGCTTCCGGTGGAACGCTGGATGCCTCTAATCTACTCAAGCCGATACTTAATACCGGGCAACTGAAATGTATCGGCGCCACCACCTATAGCGAATACCGCGGAATATTCGAAAAGGATCACGCTCTGTCGCGTCGCTTTCAAAAAATCGACGTACTGGAGCCGAGCGTGGAAGAGACTGTTGCAATCCTGCGAGGACTGAAGCCCCGCTACGAAGCACATCACGGCGTCAAGTATACGGCCGTTGCGCTCACCACCGCAGCGGAATTATCGGCACGGTTTATTAATGACAGGCATTTGCCGGACAAGGCGATAGATGTCATTGATGAAGCCGGCGCAGCGCAGCGTATCTTGCCCAAATCCAGGCAACGCAAGATTATCAGCAAGCACGAGATAGAGGAAATCATCGCTAAAATTGCGCGTATTCCGGCACAAAATGTTTCTAGTGATGACCGCAGCACGCTGAAGACGCTGGATCGAGACTTGAAAGCGGTAGTGTTTGGTCAGGACAAAGCCATCAACGCACTGACTGCGGCAATCAAGATGGCAAGAAGCGGTTTGGGAAATCCTCAGAAACCAGTGGGCTCCTTCCTCTTTTCCGGTCCCACAGGTGTTGGCAAGACCGAGGTCGCACGGCAGTTGGCTTATGCATTAGGCATTCATTTGCATCGCTTTGATATGTCGGAATACATGGAACGACATGCGGTGTCTCGCCTGATCGGTGCGCCACCCGGATATGTCGGCTTTGATCAGGGCGGTTTACTTACCGAGGCCATCATCAAGCAACCTTATTCAGTACTGCTACTGGATGAAATTGAAAAAGCTCACCCGGATATTTTCAATATCCTGCTGCAGGTGATGGATCATGGCACCTTGACAGACAATAATGGCCGCAAGGCTGATTTCCGCAATGTCGTAATTGTCATGACCACCAATGCCGGTGCCGAATCGCTTACTAAAGCATCCATGGGTTTCACCAAGACGGCGCAATCAGGTGACGAAATGGCTGACATCAAGCGGATGTTTACCCCGGAATTTCGCAACCGGCTAGATGCGATTATTTCATTTGCGTCGCTTGACAGGGAGGTAATTCTACGAGTGGTAGATAAATTCCTGATGCAACTCGAGGCGCAACTGCATGAAAAGAAAGTGGAAGCGATATTTACGGAAGCATTGAGGGAGTATTTGGCTAAAAACGGCGTTGATCCGCTCATGGGCGCGCGCCCCATGGCACGACTCATACAGGACACGATTCGCAGTGCCTTGGCGGATGAACTGTTATTCGGACACCTTGCCAGCGGCGGTAGAGTGACAGTGGATATAGATAGTGAGAACAAGGTAAAGCTTCAATTTGAGGAAGAAGCTGTCGCCGCTTTATAAACGAGTAATATTGCAGAGCAAGAAGATAAAAAGGGCGCGCTTACCGCGCCCTTTTTATCTTCAGATTGACGCCAAGTCTTGCGCCTATTTGCTTTTGGTCTCGTATTTGAAGGACAGATTTACCCGCGCCCGATACGCAGTTACCTTACCATTCTCGATTACCATATCAAGCTTTACTATTTCTGCAACGCGCAAATCCCTTAAGGTTTTTGACGCAGCCTTGATGGCATTTTTGGCGGCATCCTCCCAGGATATTTTACTGGTTCCCACTATTTCTGTTATCCGATAAATGCTATCTCCCGCCATGATTTCTCTCCTTTCAGGTTAGCAACACTACTGTGGCAAACTCAGCGCATCAGTTCTCCACCCTACTTTAGTTTATGAGTAACCTCAGTAAATTGCAATCAACGTTGCAGCTATCGATTACCAGATATGCATTAAGACGGAAGACCCCTTGATTGAGGTGCTGCGAATAATTGGGTTTGGGTAGGATAAATTAAGTGCATAAATGACCTATGCAACATGATCAATAATTATATCGATCAGCATATCAGCCAGCAACAACTCGCTTAGTGATATATCCGAGCGCCGCTTCCACCTGATCGACGAGGATAAGACACAATTCACCGGCTTTCAGGCTGGCAAAGGCGGCATCAATGGCGACGAACTCACCGCGGATTTCCTTGACATCACGAGTGCGCTTCGCATTTTCCAGACCTTGCCGCAGCAGGCCAAGCACTTCCCCATCTGCACGTCCTCGCTGGCATTTGTCCTGATAAAGCACAACCTCATCGAAAGCGTCACCGAGTATTTCGGTCTGTTGGCGAATATCCTCGTCCCGCCGGTCACCCGCCCCACTGATGACCACGGAACGCCGCTTGGCTGGCATGCTATCGATGGCATGAACGAGTGCCCGAATCGCATCTGCATTATGGCCATAGTCGGCGATCAGGGTTGCGCCGCGGTGACTGAAAAGATTGAAACGGCCTGGTGCAGTTTGCGTGTCATTCACAAAACTAGCCAATCCCGCACGAATGATCTCCCAATCTAAATCCAACGCCCAGCCCGCCCCAGTTGCGGCCATCGCGTTCTCGATCTGGAAAGCAACTGTACCATTTTGCGTCACAGGAATGCCTGCCAACGGTATCCGGTGTTCGACGCCTGCCTCCGAGGCGACAATCGAGTTGCCATCAAGATAGATAATACGCTTGCGTTGCGCGCGGTGTCTGGCAATTACCGGGTTTTCCGGATCTTGAGCAAAAAAAGTGACTGAGCCGCGGCAATGAGCCGCCATGCCAGCCACCAGAGGATCGGCCGCGTTCAGTACTGCTACACCAGTGCCGGGCGTAACATTCTGTACGATGACACGCTTGACAGCAGTCAAATCCTCCACCGTATTAATGTGCGAGAGGCCCAAGTGATCGCCTCCCCCAATATTGGTTACTACGGCAACATTGCAGCGATCGAAACCCAGACCCTCGCGCAGAACGCCTCCTCGTGCCGTCTCAAATACTGCGGCATCAACATCGGGGTGGAGAAGAACCCTTTTTGCACTCTTTGGGCCGGCACAATCACCCGTATCAATACGTTGACCATCAATATAAACACCATCCGTGCTGGTCATGCCGATACGCAACCCTTGGCAATCGAGGATGTTGGCAATCAGACGAACGGTAGTAGTCTTGCCATTAGTACCTGTCACCGCGACGACCGGGATGCGCGCGTCATCCCCCTCTCTGAACATATTGGCAATGATTGCCTCCCCCACCTCACGCCCATTGCCGAATGAAGGCTGTAAATGCATACGCAGGCCTGGTGCGGCGTTAATCTCGATGACTGCGCCTTGTTCTTCCAACGGCCGCGACACGCTGTTACAGACGACATCAACACCGCAAATGTCGAGACCGATCATTTGTGCAGCAGCTTCGATACGGGCAGCAAACTCGGGATTAACATCGTCGGTAACATCGGTAGCCGTTCCTCCGGTGGAAAGATTGGCGTTATTACGCAGAAAAACGCGCACATCTTCCGGCGGAATGGATTCTGCCGTCAGGCCTTGAGTTGCCAGGTGTGCAAGCGCGACTTCATCGAAATGAATTTTTGTTAACGAGTTGGCGTGCCCCTCGCCACGCTGTGGGTCATTATTGATCTGCTCCACCAACTGGCTCACGCTGTGCTTGCCATCTCCAATAACCTGGGGAGGATCGCGCCGTGCAGCAGCAACCAGCTTGTTTCCGATTACCAGCATGCGGTAATCCTGGCCCGGAATAAAACGCTCGACCAACACTTCACTGCTGATTTCTGCCGCTATCGCATAAGCCGCTTGCACCTGTTCGCGGTTTGTCAAATTCACACCTACGCCCTTTCCCTGGTTCCCATCCCGTGGCTTGACAACGACCGCGCCACCGATTTCACTGGCGGCGATCCACGCATCCTCTGCATTTGCTACGGGTCTACCCGTCGCGACAGGAATGCCAGCTGCATCGAGCAGCATCCTCGTTAATTCCTTATCCTGCGCAATGGCTTCTGCCACGACACCTGTCAGGCCGGTTTCTGCAGCCTGAATACGCCGCTGCCTGCTGCCCCAGCCAAGTTGTACCATGCTGCCGTCAGTCAGGCGGCGAAAAGGGATGCCACGCGCAGCAGCGGCACGGACAATCGCGCTCGTGCTCGGCCCGAGGCGTATTTCCTCATTCAATTCGCGCAGTTGTTTCAACGCGCCGGTCAGATCAAAAGGAACATTTTCGAATGCCGCATGGCATAAGTCCTGTGAAAGCTCCATGGCCAGCCTGCCTACCGCTTCTTCGCTATATTCCACAATCACTTGATAAACTCCGATTTCCAGCGTTTGCATGGTTCTGCTGAAAACTACCGGACAGCCGGCTTGTATTTGCAGGCCGAGCGCAGCACGTTCGAGAACGTGTGCCATCGTCATAGCTCGGTAGCGGGAACGCTGGAGCAGACTTATTTGTGGAAATCGTTCCCGCAGAGAATTCAAGAAATCCGGAGCTTTACCAATGAGACACTCGATTTCGCTGCAAGAAATTATGGCTTCTATGGCAGTACGACGACTCCACAAATTGGGGCCGCGTAGTGCGCGGATGCGTGATACTTTCATTAACAGTTCTCCTAGTATTTCTTGTTCAAAGCAGAAGCATGAAGAATTAATTTATCTTACCGGTCGATTCCGCCCTCAACATCGGTGAAGTTTCGATCACAGTACGTATGAGTGCTGGCGTGATTTGCAGCGCCCACGCAGCGGCCACCGCCGCCAGAATATTCTCGACTGCGGGGATCGCCTTCCCCCCATCGGTGAGCGGAATGTCAGCCAGTTTCGCCAGTGATAGCTCGTTAGCGCCGTTAACAAGCAAAATTTCTCCATCTCGAACCATCACGACGCGCTTCCCTCGCTTAGAACCTATGCCCTTTGTACCGTGTCTACGATGCTCTTTAACGGCCGGCAGCTCGGGGTCGAGACTGAAGTAAATGATCTCACCGTTACAGAGGGAAGCCATTTCGACGAGCATTGTCTCCCTGGCGTTGAGCACGGCTGCACCTGTTGCCATCACTACGTCTACTTGAGTGCGTAATACGTCAAAGACCTGTTTAGGAGTCTCGATATCGTAGCGGCCATAATGCCGATTTAACTCGACATTGGTAATGATGCCGACCTGACACCAGTCGTACGCCAAACCTTCTCCAAGAATGGTATCGCTACCGTTCTCAAAAACTGCAGCTTCAATCGCACGGTTCATTAGAATACGGTGAGCCGACTTCCATTTGGCATGATCGCCCTTATAAACCTGCCGTTGGTCCAGATAAAATCCGTCGCTGCAAGCAAGTCCGGTATGCTTGCCGGCAGAAGCAAGCAATCGTGCTACAAGAAGTGCCACAGTGGTTTTACCGTAGCTGCCGGTAATGCCCACTACTGGGATACGGCCATCGTCGTTATTGGGGAAAAGGTGATCGACAATTGCCTTGCCCACCGGCCTGGGTGTACCCACAGCAGGTTTGATGTGCATGAGCAGACTCGGACCGGCATTCACTTCGACGATGGCTCCGCCCTGTTCGGCAAGGGGACGGGAAATATCCTTGGCAACAAGATCAATACCGGCAATGTCCAAACCAACAATGCGGGCAGCGAGAGAGGCCGCCGCAGCGACGCTGGGATGCACCGCGTCCGTAACATCGAAAGCATGGTTGCCGTTGCGCTGGATCAGAACTTCGTGCGTGGCTGGCGGTACGGAGTTGACAGTGAGGCCCTGACGAACGACTTCCATTATCGTTACACCATCTATGCTGATCAGATTCAATGGATGATCTTCGGTTACTCCGCGGCGTGGATCTGAATTAATCTGATCTCTGATTAGTTCGCTAATGGTTGATTTGCCATCGCCGATAACCGATACCGAATCACCACGGTTGGCGGCAACCAGGCGGTCGCCAACAATTAAGAGGCGATGTTCGGTGCCCGGAATATAACGTTCAATCAATACGCCGCTACCTTCGTCCAGCGCCGCATAATAAGCTGACTCGATCTCCTCGCGCCTCGTCAATTCAATAAAAACGCCGCGCCCATGATTGCCATCGCGAGGTTTTACGACGACTGGCAAACCAATGTCCTGAGCAGCTTTCCAGGCATCTTCAGCGCTGGCGACAATACAGCCTGTTGGGACAGGAACTCCGCAGGATTCGAGCAGCGTCTTGGTCAGGTCCTTGTCACGCGAGATGCTTTCAGCAATCGCCGGAGTACGGTCCGTCTCGGCCGTCCAGATGCGTTGACTGTGAACGCCATAGCCGAGTTGTACGAGATTTCCCTTGTCTAGAAGACGGATAGCGGGAATATTACGATTTGTGGCGGCTTCGACAATACATGCGGTTGACGGCCCTAACCAAAGAGAATCAACCATGTCGCGAAGGCGCTCGACGGTGCCCTTGACATCGTAAGGTTTATCGCCCGATTTCTGTTGCATTGCCTCGAGTACCAGCTCGCGGGCTGCGAGCAATGCGCTACGCGCGATACCCTCATGCCATGCGCTAACGATGACCTTGTAGACGCCACGTGACGAAGTTTCACGGGCTCTGCCAAAACCTCCAGGCATACCCGCCAGGTTTTGCAGTTCGAGCGTAACGTGCTCGAGAATATGGCCGGGCCAAGTCCCTTCCTCAAGTCGGCGCAGGAAGCCACCGCGCTCTTCATAACTGCAACGGTGCTCAATCAGTGTGGGTAGCCAGGAAGATAAACGTTCGTAGAATCCAGGAATGGTGTTGGATGGAAAATCCTCAAGTTCTCCGATATCGACAATTGCTTCAAGTACTGGACGCCACGTCCAGATGCTAGGTCCGTTCAGATGGCGAATCTCAAGAAATTTGATGTCTTTCTCATTGACAAAGGCAGTATTCGTTTTCACGCAGGCCAGCATAAATAGGATCGTGCGGAGTAGATTGAGGTGGAACTAACGCGGCTCACATGAATTGGTTTACAAGTCGTAATTAATTTTTCGAATGCCTCTTGGCGCATCGCCCTCCTGGTGCATCCTAAACAATTCCAGCCCTGTCATAGGATTTCTCCGCTCACGCTGGCACAAGAAGACCTATTCAGCAACCCGCCCTCAGCACCTTTACGCCCGCCAGAACTGATTGGTTAAAAGCTAATGGGATGCGGGCCGTTTTACCTCACATCTCATTGACATACTCAATTTTGCTGCTTCATTGTTGCAATCGTGTTGAGAAACTTGAGTACGTGACGACATTACGACATATATGGACGCCCTCAGTTTGCCAAGCACTAAATCGATGATGAACATAAAGGTAAGATTGCAGCCATATATCCGGACTTTAGTTTGAGGTTTTCGCCTCTGTCCCTGATGGAATTTGCTGGTCA
>JBDTDT010000104.1:0-19456 GCA_039922995.1 Nitrosospira sp.
CTTTTTCTTCTTCCGCTGTCAGCACAATCTCCGGGGCAATTCGCATCAGTGTCCTCCTGTCGCAAATCTCAATATTTCGACAAGAGAGACAAATATTAGTTCTATTTATTACGGCGCACTACACTAGCGTGCTGTTGCGATGCTATGGCAGTAGACGCAGGCGTCGACTCCGTGCACAATTGCACAATTGACAGATAGTGACCGCGTCGCCATGATGTTGTTTTTGGTTTAGTAAGCGATTGATAATTGGTATCAAGGTACCTGGTTATTGTTGGTGAAGCTATTTTTTATGGCGGGCCTCCCCGCATTGCATAGTAGTGAACCTGGTCAGGTCCGGAAGGAAGCAGCCACAGCTATTTTCTGCAAGTGCCGGGGGTTGGGCTCGCCACCCCTTTTATTTGGACAGATAATCAGGTCTGAGTCGGCGTACGTATAAGCATTGCCAGCTCGGCCCCATTCTTCGATTTTCCGCAGAACGGGTTCACGAGTTTCTCTGTCTACAAATTCTTCCTATCGCCTCTTCAATATCGTGATGCAGACTCAAGCTCTTGCCCGAAAATGGCGCCCCAAAAGTTTTTCCGGGTTGACCGGGCAAGATCACGTGGTGAGGGCACTTGCCAATGCGCTCGAGCAGAACCGACTGCACCATGCGTACCTGTTTACCGGCACGCGCGGTATCGGCAAAACGACTGTCGCGCGTATCTTGGCCAAGTCGTTTAATTGCGAGACCGGGGTTACGTCGACGCCTTGCGGCATATGTTCCGCCTGTACCGAAATTGACAGTGGGCGTTTTGTCGATCTGATTGAACTGGACGCCGCTTCCCATACCCAGGTCGACAAAATGCGTGAAATGCTGGAAAACGCGGTTTACGCTCCCACTGGCGCCCGTTACAAGGTTTATATCATTGACGAAGTTCACATGCTCACCAAGCATGCCTTCAATGCCATGCTGAAAACCCTGGAAGAGCCGCCGGAGCATGTCAAATTCATACTTGCGACAACCGATCCGCAAAAAATCCCTGCCACTGTCCTGTCTCGCTGCTTGCAATTCAATCTGAAGCAGATTCCGGCGTCGCTGATTGCCGCACACCTCAAGCATGTGCTTGAACAGGAGCGGATAAGCTGCGACGCTACGTCTTTGCAATTGCTGGCCCGTTCGGCGCAGGGCAGCATGCGCGATGCTTTGAGCATCCTGGATCAGGCGATTGCCTTCGGTGAGGGGAAGATCGAAGAAGCTGGGGTGCGTGATATGCTCGGCGCTATCGATCAAGGTTATCTCTACGATCTGCTGGACGCTCTGGCGCAAAAGGACGGAGTTGGTATGCTGGCGGTAGCCGATACGATGGAAATCCGCAGTTTATCCTTCGATGCGGCCTTGCAGGACTTGGCAACGTTATTGCATCGTCTTGCCTTGGCCCAAATCGTTCCGTCCGCCATTAGCGAGGATATTGCGGAGCGCGACCGGATTTTTACGCTGGCAAAAACGTTTGCACCGGATGATATTCAGTTGTTTTATCAGATTGTCATACATGGCCGCAGCGACTTGAGCCAGGCGCCGGATGAATATGCTGGTTTTACCATGACGCTGATGCGGATGCTCGCTTTCATGCCGGACGAGGTACCGCAGGCCACAGGAAGCAAGCTAAAACACGCTTCGCCATCCAACCCGGAAGTAGGAGCGCCAGAGGTAAAATCTTCTTCGCCGTCAATTCCGGAGGCGATGACAACGGTAAATTCGGATTCTGCCTTAGATTTATTCAATGGCGGCTGGACAGCGGTAATGCCCCGGCTAAAACTGGATGGCCTGCCGAAAATGTTGGCCCAGCGTTGCGATATGAAGAATATGGCTGCGAATGAGATCGAGTTTTGCATACCGGAAAAGCATAAACACCTGCTTGAGAAAAGGTATCAGGAGAAAATGAAGGATGCTCTAAGCGAATATCTTGGCAAGCCAATCCGGTTAAAATTCTCTGTCGGAATCGTCACGGGCATCACTCCTGAGGAACTGGAGAATCGTGCGAAACAGGAGAAGCAATCACAGGCGATCGCGGCGATCGAAACAGACCCGTTTGTGAAAGAACTGGTAGAGCATTTCGATGCGAAACTGATCGTTTCTTCGATCAAACCCATTCAATAGCGGAGGCAAAAAATGATGAAAGGCGGCTTGGGAAACTTTATGAAGCAGGCTCAGCAAATGCAGGAGAATATGAAGAATATGCAGGAAAAATTGGCCTCGATCGAAGTGGAAGGTCAATCGGGGGCGGGTATGGTCAAAGTAGTGATGACCTGCCGTCATGACGTTAAGCGCGTTACCATCGATGATAGTCTGATTGGCGATGATAAGGATATGCTTGAGGATCTGGTCGCCGCGGCGGTAAATGACGCAGTGCGCAGAGTAGAATCCACCACACAGGAAAAGATGGCGGGCTTGACTTCGGGAATGACTCTACCGCCAGGGATGAAATTACCATTTTAATTGTGGAAGATTTACTTGAGCCATAATGGTCCGGCCGAAGCACTTGCTGCGCTTCGTGAAAGTTGTCCTTACTTGCGTGTTGCAGGGTTTTTTCTTCTCTTTCATTTACAATGAAAACAGCGGCCAGTCTCGAAGACCTGATCGAGTCATTACGCTGTTTGCCAGGGGTCGGTCCCAGGTCCGCGCAACGCATGGCTTATCATCTGCTGCAGCGCGATCATGCGGGCGCGCAACGGCTTGCCAATTCGCTCGCTTATGCATTGCAACATATCAGGCATTGCGAGAAGTGCAATAATTTTACCGAGGAAATAGTGTGCGAGTTGTGCCGTTCTCAACGGCGCGACGTGGCATTGCTGTGCGTGGTGGAAATGCCTGCCGATCTGCTGATGATGGAACAGGCACACTGCTATAAAGGCATGTATTTTGTGTTGATGGGCAGACTCTCGCCGTTGGATGGCGTCGGCCCCAGGGAAATTCATCTTGATCGATTGCTGAAGCGCACCCAGGACGGCCTAGTGCGGGAAGTCGTGCTCGCCACCAATTTTACCGTTGAAGGCGAGGCGACTGCTCATTATATCGGTGAACTGCTGCATGAGAAGGGAATCAAGATTACCCGCATTGCACGTGGATTGCCGGTAGGTGGGGAGTTGGAGCACGTGGACAGCGGCACGTTGGCGCAGGCAGTGCTCGAGCGTAGAGAAATTTGACTCGGGCGTGTGTATGCACTATTTGTTTTTAACAACCCTGAAAAAAATTTAAAGGTGAACTACAGATGAGACCTAGGCCATTCAGGCCGACCGAACCCACAAAACCGATAAGGAAAAAGGCACCTGCAAGTCCCATTGGTGCAGGCCTTGTTTCTGTGCCGGTTCCCCCATCGGCGGACACGCACAAACTTCAGAAGTTGCTGGCACAGGCGGGGCTGGGGTCGCGGCGCGAGATGGAGGAACTGATCGCCGCCGGAGGCGCGACGATAAATGGAAAGATTGCGGCCATCGGTGCTCGGGCCGGGCCGCATGACGTCGTGCGGGTGGGGAAGCGTACGATTCACTTCAAATTCGAAACCCGCTTGCCCAGAGTTGTGCTTTACCATAAGCCGGAGGGAGAAATCGTCAGTCAGGATGATCCCGAAGGCCGTCCATCGGTATTCGACAACCTGCCGCAATTGCGATCCTCCAAATGGATATCCATCGGCAGGCTTGATTATAATACCAGCGGTTTGCTGATTTTTACCACCGACGGAGAATTGGCGAACCGGTTGATGCATCCCCGTTTCGAAGTCGAGCGTGAATATACGGTACGGATCATGGGGCGGCTTACCCCGGAAGTGGCTACCCAGTTGACCACCGGCATCGAATTGGATGATGGGCTGGCAAAATTTGATCACTTGTCGGATCAAGGCGGGGAGGGTTCCAATCGCTGGTATCGGGTGATATTGAAGGAAGGCAGGAATCGCGAAGTGCGCCGGATGTTTGAAGCAGCGGGAATGATGGTGAGCCGCTTAATGCGGGTACGCTTTGGCCCCATAAATTTACCACCGCGTTTGAAGCGTGGAAAATGGATGGAGCTGGATGAGGCGGAAATAAAGCGTCTGCTGGAACTGGTTGCTGCCTATTGATTCAATAAGCGTACTATCGAGGAAGCTGCTCGCGTTTCAACAAAAAAACGAACTCGTCCCCAGCGCTGGTTTCGAGCCAAGTAAAAGATGTCTGAGGAAAGGCTCGTTCCAGGGTTTCACGATTATGGCCGATTTCGACGATTAGTAATCCCTGATCCGTTAAATGGCTTGCTGCGTCGCGAAGTATCGTGCGGGTTGCCTCCAGTCCGTCTGCCCCGCTCGCCAGGGCGTTGCGCGGTTCATGGTGATACTCTTCCGGGAGCGCTGCCATTGATGCTGCGCCGACATAGGGTGGATTGCTGATAATGAGATCGTAGCGCCGTCCTGCCAATTCAGCAAACAGGTCGGATTGGACAAGATTAATTCTATGCTCCAGATTGTAGCTGCTTACATTCTTTCGGGCGACTTCCAGCGCTTCCTGCGAAATATCCGCGGCATCGATCATGGCGTTTCCGAACGCGTGGGCAAGCAGCACTGCGAGGCATGCCGAACCGGTACACAGATCAAGTGCGGAATGGATGCCATCAGGCTCTTCGACCCATGGCGCGAGTCGCTCGTGAAGCAATTCGGCGATGAAGGAGCGCGGTACGATCACGCGCTCGTCCACATAAAAATTGAAATCTCCCAACCAAGCTTCTTTAGTGAGGTACGCGGCGGGAATTCTTTCTATCGCGCGGCGTTCAATAATGTGCAGCACCTGCCCCAATTCGACCGTCGCGAGGCGCGCATCGAGAAACGGCTCGAGCTGGTCGAGCGGCAGATGCAGCGTGTGCAGGATGAGATATACTGCTTCGTCGTACGCCGAGGTTAAGCCATGGCCAAAAAAAAGACCAGCTTCGTTAAAACGGCTCACCGCGAAGCGCAGCAGATCGCGAAGTGTGCTGAATTGGGTTTTGGCTTCGCTGTACATGAATGCTTATCCCTTTTTAGCCCTGTAAGCCATACTATTTGTGTTGTTTACAGCGATGCGCTTCGCTCTGTCCACCCTGCTGGGCGATCAGATTGGATTTGGCTTGTCGGAACCATAAACAATCCGCCCGGATTATTCGCACATTATATTCGAGTGCCCGATGACTATTTCAGCAGCAACTTTTTCAGCGTGAGCCGATAAATTTCCGGCAGTTGCTCCAGATCCTTTATTTCCACATATTCGTTGATTTTGTGGATGGTAGCGTTGCGTGGTCCCATCTCCACTACTTGCGGGCAGATGTCGGCAATAAAACGTCCATCGGAAGTTCCTCCGGAAGTGGAAAGCTGCGGTTCGATTCCTGTCACAGTTTTGATCGCACTGCTTATTGCTTGCACCAGGCTGCCTCCGGCGGTGAGATAGGGTTTGCCGGAAAGTTCCCAGCCCAGGTCGTAATCGATGTTTTGCCGGTCGAGAATCCCGTGCACTCGTGCCTGGAGCGATTCGACCGTACTGGCGGTGGAAAAACGAAAGTTGAACAGCATGGTGACTTCACCGGGGATTACATTGGTAGCGCCTGTGCCACCACTGATATTTGAGATCTGCCACGTAGTGGGCGGGAAATATTCATCACCGTTATCCCATGTAGTTTGTGCCAGCTCGGCGATAGCGGGGGCGGCGAGATGTATGGGATTTTTTGCCAGATGAGGGTAAGCGATATGGCCTTGTATACCTTTTACGGTCAAAGTTCCGGACAGGGAGCCGCGCCTGCCGTTCTTGATTGTATCACCCAGCACATCCACACAGGTAGGTTCACCGACGATACAGTAATCAATCGGCTCGTTACGTGCCTTGAGGGCTTCCACCACCTTGACGGTGCCTTCCACGGCAACACCCTCTTCATCCGACGTGATGAGCAGGGCAATCGAGCCGCCATGATCGGGGTGTTCTGCGACGAAAGCTTCGATTGCGGTGATGAATGCCGCGACTGATCCTTTCATGTCGGCTGCCCCCCGGCCATAGAGCCTGTCGTGCCGAATTTCGGGCTTAAAGGGGTCGCTGTCCCATTTTTCCAGCGGGCCAGTCGGCACGACATCAGTGTGACCGGCAAAACACAACAGCGGCGCGCTTGTCCCGCGCCGCGCCCATAAATTATCCACATCACCGCAGCGAATCCTTTCAATGTTGAAGCCAATTTTTTCGAGGCGGTTGATCAGGATCTCCTGGCAGCCACTATCGAATGGTGTAAGCGAGCGACAGGCAATCAGCGATTGTGCAAGAGCCAGCGTGTCATTGTTCATGGGGGATATCTTCCTGAAAATAATAGGGCGTTCAAATCCCGCGCAAAAGCTCGTTGATTCCTGTTTTTGCGCGAGTTTTAGCATCCACCTGCTTAACAATGATCGCGCAGTAAAGGCTGTATTTCCCATCCGCGGAAGGCAAATTACCTGAAACTACGACTGAGCCCGGCGGAACACGACCATAGCTTGTTTCACCCGTTTCACGATTATAAATCTTGGTGCTTTGGCCAATGTATACGCCCATCGAGATTACTGAATTTTCTCCGACAATCACGCCTTCGACGATTTCGGAGCGTGCACCGATAAAGCAATTGTCTTCAATGATGGTGGGATTGGCCTGCACCGGTTCGAGCACACCGCCTATGCCCACCCCACCGGATAGGTGCACGTTTTTTCCGATTTGGGCGCAGGACCCGACCGTGGCCCAGGTATCAACCATGGTGCCTTCATCCACATAAGCGCCAATGTTGACATAAGAGGGCATTAGTACCACGTTGCCGGCGATGAACGAGCCTTTGCGCACGGCTGCGGGCGGCACGACGCGAAAGCCACCGTTGCGGAAATCCTTGGAGCTGTAATCTGCAAATTTGGAGGGCACTTTATCGAAATAATTGGAAAAACCACCCTTGATGAAGTTGTTGTCTTCGATCCGAAAGGAAAGCAATACTGCTTTCTTGATCCATTGATGCGTATTCCACTGGCCGTCGATCTTTTCTGCTACCCGCAGCTTGCCGCTGTCGAGCATATCGAGCACCTGCGCAACGGATTCCTTGAGTTTGGCCTCGACATTGCGCGGAGTAATATCGGCTCGGCGTTCGAACGCGTCTTCTATGGTACTTTGGAGCTGATCCATGATTTTTCCTTGATTTTTCTTTATTTCAGCGAGATGTTTCTGTGAGTTCAGGTCTGCCGGCGTGCTGTAAACCGGATATCAGCATTTTTAGACGTCCGGCTGCTTCAACACATTCTGCCAGCGGTGCGACCATGGCGACACGAATGAAGTTTTCTCCGGGGTTGACCCCATGAGCATAGCGTGCCAGATAGCTGCCGGGTAAAACCGTTACATTATAATCGCGATAAAGCTGCCGGGTGAACTCGATATCGTTGATCGGTGTTTTTATCCATAGATAAAAGGCTGCATCCGGCATGGAGACCTGAAGAACATCCGCCAGCAGCCCCGTGACTGCGGCGAACTTTTCCCGGTACAAGCGGCGATTTTCGATAACGTGAAGTTCGTCATCCCACGCCGCCTCGCTAGCCGATTGCACCGCCGGGTTCATTGCGCTGCCATGATAAGTGCGATAGAGCAGGAATTTCTCCAGTATCGCTGCGTCGCCCGCAGCAAATCCGGAACGCATACCCGGCACATTGGATCTTTTCGACAAGCTACCGAACACGATCAGCCTGGGAAAGCCCTCGCGGCCGAGACGATGGGCAGCTTCCAGTGCACCCAGAGGAGGCGTGGCTTCGTCGAAATAAATCTCCGAATAGCATTCGTCCGCCGCGACAATGAATCCGTACCGGTCGGAAAATTCAAACAACTTCCGCCATTCATCCATCGACATTACGCTTCCGGTAGGGTTACCGGGTGAGCAGACATACATCAGTTGCGTACGTGACCAGATATCATTCGGTACCTGCGCATAATCGAGGATAAAGTTATTTTCTGGCAGAGCGTTCAAAAAATAAGGCGTGGCGCCCGCCAGCAGCGCTGCGCCTTCGTATATCTGGTAAAACGGGTTAGGACATATCACCGCCGCTTGTGAAAGAGATGAATCAATCGCTGCTTGGGCGAGAGAGAACAATGCTTCGCGGCTGCCGTTTACGGGGATAATTTGCGCATCCGGATCTACGGCAGGCAAGCGATAACGCCGTACGAGCCACGCGGCTATGCTGGCACGCAGGGATCGGGCGCCGAGCGTTGTGGGATAATGCGCCATTCCCCCGAGATTATCCGTCAGGGCATCGCAAATGAGATCGGGCGTTGCATGCTTGGGTTCGCCGATATGCAGATTGATGGGCGCGAACGCTTTATTCGGCGTGAGCTCCTTGAACAACTTGTTGAGCTTCTGGAAGGGATAAGGCTGCAGACGGTCGAGATTGGAATTCAATTTATTTGTGGTGTGGGACAGGCTACTGGCGGGACTGTATTTTCCCCGATCGAAGCTGAATTATAAATGGCGAACGTTTTGTTAACCATACAAAATAGACATAGTAGGAAAAATGTTTTTCCAGTTGCTGCGTTGCTTGGCGGCGCAGCCATCTGGGGGTTGCTGTGGTATCCCTATCGATTGCTGGAGCAAGCGGAGATAAGCGGATCAATCGCAACCACGATTACTTATTTTATTGCCTTGCTGCTGGGGTTGGCGGTGTTCCGCAATCATCTGCGAGAACCCGGAATATGGAGCAATAAGATGCATTTATTGCTCTGCATCGGATTATGTGCCGGTTGGACCAATCTCGCCTACGTACTTGGCGTGATTCATGGCGAAGTCATGCGCGTGCTGCTCCTGTTTTATCTCGCGCCGCTGTGGACAATACTGTTTTCACGCGTGCTGCTGAACGAAAAATTGAGCCTGCACGGCTATCTGGTCATAGTCCTTTCGTTAGCCGGTGCGGCGACCATGCTGTGGCAATCTGAAAGCGGTTTTTCGCTGCCTTCGTCTCGCGGCGACTGGATGGGATTGTCGGCCGGGTTCATGTTCGCGTTGTCCAACGTGCTGAGCCGCAAGGATCAATATCATAATATTCAACTGAAATCCGTGGCGGTGTGGATGGGCGTAACACTACTCGGGCTTATTTACAGCCTGTTGCTGCATGATCTACCCGACCTGAGCGATTTTTCCGCGGATTCTTCCATCCTTCTATTGGGACTGGGAATAGTGGTGTTTGGTTTGAGCATAATGATGCAATATGGTCTCACCCTCATTCCGGCGAATCGAGCTATCGTGCTTATGTTGTTTGAACTAGTGGTCGCGGCGGTTGCAGCGTATTTTCTGACTGATGAGGCCCTGGCCGCCAGGGAATGGATCGGTGGTGCGATGATTGTTTCGGCCAGCCTGTTTTCCGCAAAAATGAATCGGGAGTAACATGGCTTATTCCGGCACTATCGACATTGTCGAAATTGCCTTTCATTGACAGAGGCGGCGCTATCGGATGCCGTGGATTCCATGGTTCGAATGAGGGAAGATGAATGAGCCATCATATAGTTTTTCTGGAACGGGATTCGATCAAGGCAGGCATGCGCCGGCCGAGCTTTGACCATACTTATGAAGAATACGCGCATACGTCCCCTGATCAGATCGTGCCGCGTCTGCGGTGTGCGACCGTGGCGATCATCAACAAGGTGCAACTTGGCGACGAAATCCTCGCGCAATTGCCCAGGCTGAGAATGGTGGCAATTACCGCAACGGGGTATGATGGTATTGATATTTCGGCTTGCCGGAAGCGCGGCATCGCTGTGGCGAATATTCGCAATTATGCGATTCATACCGTGCCGGAACATGTGTTCTCGCTGGTGCTTGCGCTACGCCGGAATTTGCTGGCGTATCGGCAGGAGATCGAGCATGGAGCCTGGCAGAAGTCGGAGCAATTTTGCCTTTTCACGCACGCTATTACTGAATTGTATGGGTCAACCATGGGCATCGTTGGCGAGGGCGCCATCGGCCAGGGTACCGCCGCTATTGCCCGCGGTTTCGGCATGCGCGTATTATTTGCCTACCATTTCTCGCCAAGGAAAAAAGATGTGGTGCTCACACCATTCGATCAGGTGCTCGCCGAGTCGGATGTTCTTTCCCTGCACTGCCCGCTGACGCCGGCAACGCGAGACCTGATCGGTATTGACGAGCTGCGCAAGATGAAGCGTAGCGCGTTACTGATCAATACCGCACGTGGTGGGCTGGTTGATGAGCCAGCGCTGGTTGAAGCGCTGGACGAAGGTCTTATTGCCGGGGCAGGCTTTGATGTGCTCACTGCCGAGCCGCCAAGGAGCGGTAATCCGTTACTCGATTTGCGCCGTCCCAATTTTATCCTGACCCCCCATGTGGCCTGGGCTTCAGATGAAGCGATGCAATCTCTTGCCAGTCAGTTGATCGATAATATCCAGGCCTGGGTTGCCGGAAAGCCCCAGAATCTGATTACGTAAGCGAGGACTGTTCCAACATTCATGAATATCTGGGCCAAATGTGCAAAGATGATTTGTTGTTCCATGCCATCATGATAACCCATGCCTTGGGGTGCGCAGTTGACAAGCCTGGAGCCCTCCGATAGTCTCTTATCGTTTAGTTGGCCTGACCCCAGGCTAGCTGGAATTGGAGTTGTCTGGAAATGGTCAGGAGTTCCCGATTAACTTGATTATCAATTACATTACATAGGAGGGAAGTATTATGGAACTTAAAGGGTCACAGACTGAAGGCAATCTGAAAGCGGCTTTTGCCGGAGAATCTCAGGCTAATCGCCGTTATCTCTATTTTGCAGCCAAGGCCGACGTGGAAGGTCAAAACGATGTGGCAGCGGTGTTCCGTTCCACCGCTGAAGGCGAAACCGGTCACGCTCATGGTCATCTGGAATATCTGGAAGCCTGTGGTGACCCCGCTACAGGTCTGCCTTTCGGCTCCTCCCGCAATAACCTGAAGACAGCTATTGCCGGGGAGACCCACGAATACACCGACATGTACCCCGGAATGGCCAAGTCAGCGCGGGATGAAGGCTTTGACGAGATCGGCGATTGGTTCGAGACACTGGCCAAGGCTGAGCGCTCTCACGCCAATCGCTTTCAGAAGGCTCTGGATAGTCTGGCCGATTAAACCAGGGTCATAAATACGGATCGACTGGATAGGAGGTTAAATCCGGTCGATTTGTTCTGCTCTGCAATTTAACCCTGTTTTATTCCTCATCCATTTCCATCTTGCCATGACCACCCGAGAAGGCAGCCTGGAACCTCCAAAGCGGCATCCGCTCGACTGGGTAAATTCGGATTTTTATGATGAGCCGAAGCTATTCCAGGAGATGGAGCGCGTCTTTGACATTTGTCATGGCTGCCGCCGTTGCGTCAATCTGTGCACGGCTTTTCCGCGATTATTCGATCTTATCGATGACGGTGTCACCGGCGAGCTGGATGGTGTAGAGAAACAGAATCTGTGGGAGGTGGTTGACCGTTGTTACCTTTGTGACATGTGTTTCATGACGAAGTGTCCTTATGTGCCGCCCCATCCATGGAACGTGGATTTTCCCCATCTGATGCTGCGTGCGAAAGCAGTCAAGTATAAGAAGGGTGAAACCGGTTTCCGTGACAAATTACTGTCCAGTACCGATCTCATGGGGAAGCTGGCCAGCATTCCGGTAGTGGTTCAGGCCGTAAATGCCGCCAACAAGACGCCAGCCGTCCGCAAACTGATGGATAACGTGCTCGGTATTCACGCGGACCGAATACTGCCGGAGTATGACGGCCATAAGTTTCGTCCCAATGCCAGGGTCAATTCCTCTTATGAGGTGCGCGACGGTGCGAGAACATCGGGGAAGGTCGCGATCTATGCCACCTGCTACGTGAATTACAATGAACCCGGTATCGGCCATGATTTATTGAAAGTACTCGAACACAATGAAATTCCGGTACGTCTGGCGGAAAAAGAGGTGTGTTGCGGGATGCCAAAGCTGGAACTGGGCGATCTGGATGCGGTGAATGAACTCAGAAAAGTGAATATTCCTCCTCTTGCGAAACTGGCGAAAGAGGGTTATGCGATACTTACAGCCGTACCTTCATGCACGCTTATGTATAAGCAGGAATTGCCGCTCATGTTTCCGGAGGATGAGGATGTGAAAGTGGTAGCGGCAGCCATGTTCGATCCGTTCGAGTACCTGATGTTGCGTAATCGGGACGGTCTGCTGAAAACCGATTTCAAGCAGCCGCTGGGTAATGTTTCCTACCACATTCCTTGTCATTTGCGCGTGCAGAACGTTGGGCAGAAGACTCGGGACATGCTGCAAATGATTCCGGGTACCAAGGTGAGCGTGGTGGAACGTTGCTCCGGCCATGATGGTACTTGGGGAGTCAAAAGCGAGCACTTTGCAGATTCCATGAAAATTGGCAAGCCGGTGTTTAAGCAGATGGCCGCTCCGGATCCCGATTACATCAGCTCTGACTGTGCCATTGCCGGCCGCCATATTCAGCAGGGTATGGGTGAAAACAGAGCGCAGAAGCAGCATCCGTTAACGCTCATCCGGATCGCTTATGGTCTTTGATCCTGATTAAATGGGTCAATGCATAACCGAATAGGTTTTCGGCCGAAAGCGTTTTTATTATTTGGAATTACGCAACATAAAAAATCATGCCTCAGATAACCCGTGACAGTTTGATGACCCTGGAGGCCTATGCCAAAGTACGGCAGGAATTTCGCGCCGAGGTGATGGCACACAAAAAAAACCGCAAAGTTCATCTGGGTGAAAATGTGACGCTCATTTTCGAGGATGAGTTGACCATACGGTACCAGATCCAGGAGATGCTGCGGGTCGAGAAAATTTTTGAGGAGGAGGGCATACTCGATGAGCTGGAAGCGTATGGGCCCTTGGTTCCCGATGGCGGCAACTGGAAAGCCACCATGATGATCGAGTACCCCGACCCCGTCGAGCGAGCTGCGAGACTGGCGGAATTGACTGGCGTAGAAGACAAGGTATGGGTAAGAGTGAATGGCCATGATCCGGTTTATTCCATCGAGGACGAAGACCTGGAGCGGGAAACCGCAGAAAAAACCTCCTCGGTACATTTTCTTCGTTTCGAACTGGCGCGGGACATGATCGAGGCACTGCGCCAGGGCGCGTCTTTGAGCATGGGGATCAGCCATCCTGCTTATGAGATTCCACCTGTGGCGATCACTGATGCGGTGCGTGATTCTCTACTTGACGACTTGATGACTTGATGACTTCATGCGTAATACGTAAATTTCTGATATTGCTGTGCTTCCTGCCGGTTGCGACCTACGCCCAGCAAACAGGATTCGAATATGAGTTTGATCATGAAAGACCCTGGGTCGAATTGCAGACGCAATTGCCGGCTTATCCGAACCCGGAAAATCTGCTGAAATTCGATGCAGGCCCCGCCAGTGCAAATTTTCATTATGTTGATGCTCCCTCGATTACGGTGGGAGAAGACGGCGTGGTGCGCTTTACTCTCGTTATCAAGTCGCCGGAGGGAGCGATGAACGTGAGCTATGAGGGAATACGTTGCCAGACCATAGAAAAAAGAACCTATGCCTATGGCCGCAACGACAAGACTTGGACACGGGCAAGAATATCAAAATGGGTAGATCTCGAATATATTGCCCAGAATTATGCCCAGCGAGCGCTTTACCGATATTTTTTCTGTCCGAACCTGGTCATGGTAAGAAATTCGGAAGAGGCGGTCGACGCACTGAAAGCGGGAATTCATCCGCGCGCCATACAATACTAGCCGATACTAGCTTCTGTTAGAAAGTAATCAAGGCTTGCTTCGTTTACTTTGCTATCCCTGCGGGCTATCCGTCATCTGTCGGCAATAATTTTGGAGATCGTCTGGCAGGTGGCTGGGGCAGACACCGCACTGACGGTTTCCCGGAACGGCATAATCCATAAACTTAGGATATGGCAGGTTGAGGTTTTCCATGATTTCCCTGAAATCTTCGAGAGTACAGTTGTTTCCCAGCCGGGGATTACGTTTTCTTTCCTGTACGATGGAGGAGACCCGTCTGTCGTTATAATCATGGCCTGGATATACCAAGCAGTCATCCGGCAGTGTGAACAGTTTTTCCCTTACGCTCCTGAATAATGCCTCTGCGTCCCCATTTTGGAAGTCGGTGCGCCCGCAGCCCTCAATCAGCAATGCGTCACCGGTAAATACCCGATCATCACACAGATAAGCAAAGTGTCCATCAGTGTGGCCGGGTGTGTGCAACGGCTGCAGGGCGACGTCGCCTATGCAGAGGGGCTTGCCTTCTTCGATGCCTGAATCCGTGCAGGGGCGCCGGTCGAAAGCGGGGGCGGCAATTTTGCTGCCTACCCGTTTTTTAAGTTCGAGCGCGGCGGTGATGTGATCTGCATGGATATGCGTCTCAATGCTGTAGACCAAATTTAACCCTAGCCGCTGAATCTCTGCAAGATCGCGATCTATTGATGTGATTACCGGGTCAATCAGAACGGCTTGCCCAGTTGTCCTGCAACCCAGCAAGTAGGTATAGGTACTGGATAAAGGCTCGAACAACTGGCGAAATATCATGGCCGTTTGACGGGAGAAGTTCGTCCAGCCTCAGATAATCCCTGCAAATTTCAAAATGGCAATAACGATAACAATTAAACCGACCAGATAGATAATATTATTCATGATGTACTCCGTTGATAAGTAGAATTCATAATAATGAGCGATGGAATTATCTCTCCGTGCGCGTATAAACTCCGTTCGCCAGAACACATAAAGATGAGTTTTAGCTCCTACGGCGATATTTGATCTTCGCCTGTTGTTACCTGCACGTGTCTGCAAATTAGGCGAAAGGGTAAGTGCTCACAAACCACCAAAACCGGCGATGCGCCCACAATGCTGCTTAGAAATTACCCACATCTAATAAGCTACCTAATGAGCACTTGCTCGCGGTCTTTCGCAGAAACCATTTTACTTGGTCTTGACGAAGCATTGGATATAGGCATCCCCAGAGCTGCGGGAGATATAGCTAGTCGTATCGTAGGCAGTGAAGGGATGGCGCTCTATGATGATGCGTGAAAAGAACGGCAAGTACTGCCAGCGCAAGACAGGAATGGTGGAAAAGAAGGGGATGAATACCCCTCCTGGCCGAAGCGTCCGTACGATCGCGGGCATGATTTCGTCCCAAAATGGTCCGTCATCCCACATCGATTCCGGTAAGGCGGGATCGAAGAAAATACCGTCAAGACTCGACTCGGGAAGGATATGCACCAATCTGAAGAAGTCGGTGTTCAAGATATCCAGGCCCGGCGGGAGCACGGGATACTTTTCCTTGAACAGATCGATTACCGTTTGATAAATCTCGACGACGGTATGCTTGCGGGTGTTGGAATGGCTGGCGATTCTGAGCGCCGACAAACCAAGTCCCAGACCCACTTCGAGAAATTCCGCGCCGAATCCGCAGAGCATGTCGGCCGATTCTTCCATCAATTGCCGCTCCCAGCCCTGCATGGCCTGGCCATCATTGATGCTCAGCGTAACTTCTCCCTGTTGCGTTTCCAGGAGCTTTATTTCCGGATGGGATGGTTGGCGATTCAATTTTTATCCTCCTGTACTCGATAATTTTCGCGTGAAACACGCAGGATAGCCGGCTCCGGCAGATTGGCGCGCGGCAATTGTTCAATAGTGTGAGCCAGTCCGGCCACCGTCGGTGTTTCGAAGATCGCCGGAGAGGGACGTCCACTTGCAATGCAGGCCGGATCGCGCCAGGAATTGCATCGCCATGAGCGAGTGCATTCCCAGTTCGAAGAAATTATCCAGAATCCCGACCTGCCCAATATCCAGCACATTCGCCAGCAATGACGCGAGCTGTGCTTCCAGCGGGTTTCGTGGTGCCAACAGTTCTACCTTGGATATAACATTAAAGTCCGGTAGAGGCAGGGCACTTTGATCCACCTTGCCATTGATAGTCAAGGGTAAATCAGGAAGTAGCACAATGGAGGCTGGCACCATATGATCGGGAAGCAATGTGCGCGTGAAGGTTTTCAGATCCTCGACATGACTACCCTGATTTCGGTGAAGAACGACATAGGCGACAAGCACCCTGTCGTTCGGGGAACGCGCCTGCGCTACTACGAGGGCTTCGGCGACAGCGGCATGCTGGCGCAAGACAGTCTCGACCTCGCCGCATTCCACGCGGTGACCCCGAATCTTGAGCTGCTGGTCTCTGCGTCCCACGAATTCGATGGCGCCATCCGGCAGAAGGCGTCCCAGGTCGCCCGTATAGTACATGCGCCGGTTGCGGTTGGTGGGATCGGGCCGGAACCGGGCTCGCGTGAGTTCCGGGCGGCGCCAGTAGCCAAGCGCGACATGCCGGCTTCGGATCACAATTTCACCGACGCCATAAAGATCCACGGGTTCATCACTCTCGTTGAGGAGCAGGACATCGGTGTTTTCTACTGGATACCCGACAGGCACCGAGTAGCGCGCCACAGAAACCATAGAGGGCCGGTGATCCTGAAAATACTGGAGCGTGACAGTTGACTCGGTAGGACCCAGACCATTGATAAACAAACATTCGGACGGGCAATGCTGCCGGTATGAATCAAGATCGGCTGGATGCATCGCCTCGCCGCCGAGAACTACCAGCCGGAGCCCACCAAGCCGCGCGTTCCCTTCCATGGATCGCATCACTTGGCGATACACCGTGGGTGTGGAGTGATAAATGGAAATTCGCTCGTCATTCAGCCAATCCGGAATTGTTGCCAGTCCTTCGTTTCGAATATCGAACAGGCAAAGTGTAGCGCCATTCAGCAATGCGCCGTAGATATCCATCACCGCTGCATCGAAGCCGTAGGAAGCCAGGAGGGCAAGCTTGTCCGCGGAGTCAATATGCAGATTATTGGTGTAGGCGCAGATGTGGTGAAGTACATTGCGATGGTTCTGTACCACCCCTTTTGGCTTGCCGGTCGAGCCGGATGTATACAAGATATAGGCAATGGAATCCGGGCTAACCGGAGGAAAAACCGGTCTTTCTCCAGAAAAAGTATCGTCGTCCATGATTACAGGCAGCCCGGACGCGATTTCGGTCGCGAGCGACAGGTTGCGCCTGTCGGTTACCAAGGCGGCTACCTGTGCGTCATCGAGAATAGCGGCGAGCCGTTCACGGGGATGGGCTGCATCCAGCGGGACGTATGCATGGCCGCTTTTCAAGCTGCCCAGTATCGCCGCTATCATGGGCGCGTCATGATCGCAGAGTAGCGCGACGCGCGATTTCTCGACGGCAAGGGTCTTTTTGCGAATCGCACGAGCGACAGCGTCAGCGCGTTCCTCAAGTTCCCGGTAGGTCCATTCCATGCCGCGAGATTGCACCGCGGCCTGTTCCGGATTTAGCCGCACCTGTTGAGCGAAACGTTCCGTAATGGATTGTTCCACAGCCTCTCTGGGGAAAGGTTTGAATGCCTGATTTGGCCGGATCCGGTTCTGCTTGCTATTGAGTTGCCGCCGGGTTTCCTCCGTCAGAAAAGGCAGCGCCGAAATACGTCTGTCCGGATTCGAATGAATGCCGGTCAGCAGGACTCGGAAATGATCGAGCAGGCGCGTTATGGTGGCGCTCTCGAATAAATCCGTGCAATAGACGAGCTGCAACTGCAGTTGATCCTGGTCTTTGCCGGCATAGAGCGTGAGATCAAACTGTGCGAAATCATCGGGGATCGGTTCGCCGCCTGTCAATCCCGGACGGTTAAGGCGCTCGTCGGCAAAGTTGAGGACATTGAAGAATACCTGGAACAGAGGCGTACGGCCATGATCCCGAGATGGCCGCAGGGCTTCCATGACATGCTCAAGCGGCAACTCCTGCCGGGCATATGCGGCGAGCGTCATCTCGCGTACCCGTGCCAGCAGATCACGGAATCGTGGGTCGTCGCTCAGGTCGGCACGGAGAACAAGCGTATTCAAGAAGAAGCCGATCAGATTTTCAGTTTCCGCATGGATCCGGTTTGCGATTGGCGTGCCGATCGCGAAATCATTCTGACCACTTAAACGTTGGAGCAAAACCTGAAAAGCCGCGAGTAGCGTCATGAACAGGGTAATGCCTTCGTGCTGGCTAAGCGCTTCAAGGCCAGCCGTCAACTCTCGTGAAAGCATGACGCATTGACGGGCGCCCGAGAAGCTGGGAAAAGCGGGTCTTGGATGGTTTGTAGGCAGATTGAGCACCGGCAAACCGGTTAATTGGCGTTTCCAATAGCCGGCTTGTTCCTGCGCCTCATTACTCTTTAGCCATTGCTGTTGCCAAACCGCGTAGTCGGCGTACTGGATCGGTAATTCCAGCAATGGCGAAGGCAGTTTCGCGGCGAATGCAGAGTAGATCGCCGTGAGCTCGCTGAACAAGACTCCCAGCGACCAGCCATCGGCAACGATGTGGTGAATGGTGAGCAACAGATGGTGGTTGTGCGCGCCGAGACGCAGCAGGCTGGCCCGGAACAGCGGCCCGGTAGCAAGATGAAAGGGACGCCGGGCTTCTTCACCGATGTGCCAGTTCACTGCCGCTATCTGTTTCTCGGGCGACAGGTGCTCAAGATCAGCCATCGGCAGATCGATCAGCAAATGCGGTACGATCACCTGAACGGGCTCCCCATCCTGCATCGAAAATGTGGTTCGCAGGGCTTCGTGGCGGCGGACGATTTCGTTCAGGGTATTTGCGAGCATGAACCTGTCCATAGTCGTCGTCAGATGGAGAACCATGGGTATGGTGTACAGGGATGAGCCTGGGTGCAATTGCTCCTGTACCCATAAGCGGCGTTGTGCGGCGGATTGTGGCGCGGGACTGAAAACACACCGATTCGTAATCGGACGGTCTCGCGCCGTGTGTTCAGGCTCCTTCTGCCGCAGGAGTTCGAGCAACGCACGTTTTTGAGGTGAGAGTGAATCAAGTCCTTTGGTGAATCCTTCAGTAAATGATGTCATCTGGTCGTTTCCTGTTTCCGGATCGCCAGCAACCGGGCTGCATCCTCTTCAGGCATGTTGCTGATGGTCAATAGCAACTCGGCGGTTCGCTGCGCGCCAGGGCCCGCTTCGGACAAAAGCGCCGCGCAAAAATCTGCGACGGCAGGTTTTGCAAATAGCGTTTTCAGCGGAATCTGGATTTTCAGAAGTTCGTTGATCCGGGCGAGGAGCTGAGTAGCCAGCAGTGACTGGCCGCCTAAATCAAAGAAGCTATCGTTTATACCCACCCGCTCCAAGCCCAGGATTTTTGCCCATAACTTGGTAAGCAGGGTTTCGAGGGCGTTTTGCGGTGCAACGTAGCTATTGGTCAGGGTTGGCCGGTCGCCGTCCGGTGCGGGAAGCGCCCGATGATCCACTTTTCCGTTGGTGGTAAGTGGCAGCGTTTCGAGGAAAACCATCGCCGACGGAATCATGTATTCCGGGAGACGCAGTTTTAGAAACTCGCGAAGTTCCGGCGCCAGCGTTTTGTGAAGCGCTCCTTGCCGCG
>JBDTDT010000105.1:0-3755 GCA_039922995.1 Nitrosospira sp.
AAAAGCGATTGCTGATTTGGTGGCCCAATTGGTGTCGACAGCGACTGCACCGGCTGAGGATGATTTGAATCTGCTGCGCAAGCAGCACACCGCCGTGGATATTGCGATGTTTGGCCGGATGCTGGCTTCATCACCAGCTTTTAATACCGAAGCCGCCATACAAGTAGCGCACGCCATTACCGTGCATAAAGCGGCGGTCGAAGATGATTATTTTATTGCCGTTGATGATCTCAATAGCGGCGAACAAGACCGAGGCGCGGCACATATCGGCGAACTTGGGTTTGGTGCGGGGGTGTTCTATTTGTATATTTGCATTAACCATGAATTATTGCAGGAAAACCTGGGCGGCGATGCAGAGTTGACCCGAAATGCCTTGAATGCCTTTGTTCAAGCGGTCACAAAGGTGTCACCCACCGGCAAGCAAAACAGTTTTGCTTCGCGCGCCTATGCGGGTTTTGTACTGGCAGAGAAAGGTGATCAACAGCCACGCAGTTTGTCACAAGCCTTTCTCAAGCCTGTAAAACCCAATCAGGAAAGAGGCGAAGATACCTTAACCCGTGCCATCACGGAATTAACTAGGCGCCGCGACAACTTCAACACGGTGTACGGCAATTGCGCCGATGCCTGCGCGCAGTTTAATGTTGAAACAGGCGAGGGCAGCCTGAGTGAATTAGCCGAATTTGTTGCGAAATAATCGACATGGAAACCCTGGTTTTTCAACTCCATTCTCCCTTATCCTCGTGGGGAGAAGTGGCCGTAGGTGAATATCGCCCGAGCGCGGAATATCCCAGCCAGTCCGCCCTACACGGTTTGCTGGGGGCGGCATTAGGTATTGACCGTAACGATGATGAGAAACAAACAGCATTACGTACAAGCTATCGCCTGGCGGTAGGGGTACTGAGTCAGGGACGGTTGCTACGCGATTACCATACTGCGCAGGTACCTGGCCGTGCTGATCTGAAAAAGCGCCCCCACGCCACGCGGCGTGACGAATTATTATTGCCTAAAACAGACCTCAATACCATTTTGTCTAGCCGTGATTATCGGCAAGATGCTGCCGCATTAGTAGCTATGCAAACGATGGCGAATGCATCTTATCCATTAGTTCATTTGGCTGAAGCATTAAAAATACCCAGGTTTGTGCTGTATCTGGGGCGCAAGTCCTGCCCTGTCGCAGTGCCTTTGCACCCCTGTGTCTTAAATTCTGAAACCATTAACATGGCATTCACGGATTACCAGCGACAACTTGCTGATCTGTGGCAACAGCGATTGCCGAAAGATACCCAGCCACACAATCTTTCTGTCCAAAAAATCGCTTGGGGTGATGATTTTGGCACTGATGATTTGTCGGTCATGGGTGTGAACCGAGACTGGAGCATTACTCGCAAGGACCAGGTGATTACACGGAAGGGCTGGCAGTTTGCAGACCGCAGTGAACATGTGGCCTTACTCATGAAGGAATAAAACGCCATGTATTTTAGTGTTATTACGCCAGAGGAACACTTGTTGCGACAAGCTGCGCATGAACTGGCGCAATCATCGTCTTATGACGACCATCAATGGTTGTGGAAATTTTTTCCCGGCAGTGCGGATCAACGGCGCGATTTTATTTTTCGACGCCATGAGCAGGAACAGATGCCGCGTTTTTATGTGGTTTCACAACGGCTGCCCACAGCATTTAGCGAGGCTTGGCCAGTAAAAAGCCGCTCCTATGATCCGCGTTTGAAGGAAGGCCAACGCTTGTCTTTCCAGCTCCGAGCTAATCCGGTGATTACCAAAAGGAATGCCGACGGTAAATCCCAACGCCATGATGTTGTGATGGAAGCCAAGAAACGGTTGCTGGCAGAAAACGGATTTAATAATGAAGCAAACTGGGCGGCTTGGAAAAACGAAAGCAAAAAGCCACTACTGTACGAACTGGTCCAAAAACATTGTGGTGATTGGCTCGATGGCGTAGCGGAAAGGAATGGATTTAAAGTTGCGCTAACAGATGAAGATGAACTGCAACGTAGACTGCAAGTTGATGCTTATGAGCAATGCAAAGCCGGTAAACGACCTCGCGATATACTTTTTAGCACAGTGGATTTTTCAGGAGAGTTACGCGTGACTAACCCTGCGTTATTCAATCTGGCTTTGTATAAGGGACTAGGCCATGCCAAGGCCTTCGGCTGCGGTCTGTTGCTGGTGCGCAATTGATAGGTCTGACATCTTTTTTATGTGCGCAGGTAAGAGACAAACATGAGCTGGAAGATCGGAGCATGAAATTTTATTACCGGTATCTCTTGATGTTTCCTTTCCCGGGCTGATCCCACTGTATATGGCCGATCTTCTGCCGCCCCTGAAACCGATTGCTATAAAGGAACGACTCTCCATCCTGTTCATCGAAAAGGGTCAACTGGATGTGCTGGACGGTGCGTTCGTCGTGTTGGATAAAAATGGTGTCCGGACGCATATTCCTATCGGCGGTGTGGCCTGTCTTATGTTGGAGCCTGGTACAAGAACTTCTCATGCCGCTGTAGCCTTGGCTGCGCGAGTCGGTACACTGTTGGTGTGGGTGGGTGAAGCAGGGGTACGTTTGTACTCTTCCGGGCAACCGGGTGGAGCCAGGGCAGATCGTTTGCTCTATCAAGCCAGGCTGGCGTTGGATGACACGTTGCGGCTCAAAGTAGTGCGCAAAATGTACGCTGTCCGCTTCAGCGAGGAACCGCCAGCGCGGCGCAGCGTGGAACAATTGCGTGGCATCGAAGGGGCGCGTGTACGCGAGACATATAAGCTGATCGCAAAAAAATATGGTGTGGAATGGAAGTCACGTAATTACGATACAAGCGAATGGGACAAGAGCGACTTGCCCAATCGTTGCCTCTCATCCGCGACGTCATGTTTGTATGGAGTGACTGAAGCGGCGGTACTGGCAGCAGGATATGCACCCGCTGTCGGTTTTATCCACACGGGCAAGCCCTTGTCCTTCGTTTACGATGTGGCAGATATTTACAAGTTTGAAACGGTGGTGCCGGTGGCGTTCAAGATTGCCGCCAAATTCCCGCAAAATCCAGAACAGCAAGTCCGCCTCGCTTGCCGCGATGTTTTTAGGGAAAGCAGATTGCTTGAACGCATCATTCCAGGAATAGAAGAAATTCTGGCGGCTGGCGAAATTACTCTACCTGCGCCGCATGAGGAGGCGGTGGTGCCCGCTATTCCCAATGAAAAAGGTCCAGGTGATGTTGGTCATCGTACTTGAAAATTCTCCACCGCGTCTGCGCGGAAGGCTAGCCATCTGGTTATTGGAGATTCGCGCGGGCGTTTATGTCGGAAACTATTCTGCAAAAGTACGCGATAACATCTGGACTCAAGTAGAAGAGGGTATCGAGGATGGCAATGCCGTGATGGCATGGCGTGCTAATTCAGAGGCTGGTTTTGATTTTGTGACAGTGGGGCGTAATCGGCGGATTCCCGTAGAGCTGGATGGGGCGAAACTCGTTTCATTTCTCCCAGAACAGGCTCAAAACACAGGGAAAGATTTGGTATAAATTTAAGGCATTGAGTAGCTATGTAAATTCAATGAGATGGAAGAAGTGTGTTCCCCACGCGGGTGGGGATGAACCGCGCCTTAACCTGTACGCTGAGCTTCAGATTGACCAGCTACAGCAGGGTCCAGAGAAGGGCATTTGTACTCTTTATCCCACACCAGGCACAGTCCAATTCGTGGACTTTGGTGCAAACGTTTGCAGGGGGATCTGGGAAAAGAACGATTACAT
>JBDTDT010000106.1:0-5350 GCA_039922995.1 Nitrosospira sp.
ATTTAACGAAACTACGTTGGTGTTGATAATTGCAGCCATTTCAGATCTCCTTGATTAAAGTGTGATGGAATTAAACCGTGCAGCTTTCAACTTTGATCCACCTCGTCAATCCAGGCCGATCAAACGCTGTTGAATGATTAACGGCCGCTCCCCGAATAAACTTTAATCGTTCGTCGGGTTTTTTTGCGTAGGTCAATCTGCCGGGGATTTTTATGGAGTGCAGCCTGTTCGGCGACGGAAATGATGATCGGAATTTATGATAACAGGCGGCAAGACGCGCAACCTTAGGAGAGTATGCAGCACTGCGGGTTCGAGCGACGGGACCTTGCCGGGATCCGGCTGGCATAGCCCCCGCGCCTCGTGCTTATGCTAATGCGCTCGATATTACCGGCATGGCGACAGCATATGCATCAAGCATTACGCAACCGCCGGTTTGTCGATGGCAACAAACGTAGCGGCTTTGCTGTCAGCACGCTGTTCCCGAGATTGAACAGTTACCGCTTCGCTGCCGCAAGGCCCGATCAGGCCAGCCCATTCTTGATGGCATAATGGGTCAATTCGGCATTGTTCTTGAGTTTCATCTTCTCCAGCAGCTGCGCGCGGTAGACGCTGACAGTCTTGACGGACAGGCGCATCTCCTCGGCTACGTCGGTAAGGCCCTTTCCCGACGCAATCAGGCACAGCGTCTGGTATTCCCGATCGGATAAAGTCTCGTGAGGGGGGCGTTCATGATCGGCACCGAGGCTATCCGCCATCGCCTCAGCCAGTGTGGCGGTGAGGTATTTGCGGCCGCGGGCCACCTGATGGATCGCAGCCATCAGTTCAGCCGGCGCACTTTGCTTGGTGATATAGCCCGACGCCCCCGCCTTGAGTGCCCGGATCGCATAGAGCCATTCTTCGTGCATGCTGAGCATGAGCACGGGAATTCTCGGATACTCTTTCTTGATCTGCTTCAGGATATCGATGCCGTTCCTGTCAGGCAGCGAAATGTCCAGTACCACCACGTTCCACTCTTCCGCGCGTACCTGCCGGATTGCTTCGGAACCGCAATCCGCTTCCTTGATGAAAATGGTCGAATCGCTTTCCATCAGGATTTGCCTCAAGCCTTGGCGGACAATGGCATGGTCGTCGACGATCAGGATATTCATGGCATTATGACTGCTGGGTGTTCTCAGGTGTGATGGCGGGAGCGCCCTGCCCCGCCGCGAGGGGAATTGATAAGCGCACCGTCGTACCCTCGCCTGGGCCGCCGCTCACGATCAGTTTTCCATCGAGAAGTCCCGCCCGCTCAATCATGCCGCGAATTCCGAAAGAATTGAACTTGGCGGTATCCGACGGAGCAATTCCACGCCCGTTATCCCGCACCTCCAGCTCGAGCTGGGCCCCGTGTTGCCTCTGAGATTGCTCATTCACCGCAGCCAGCCGAACCCACACATGGGAGGCCTGCCCGTGCTTGGCAATATTGGTGAGCGCTTCCTGGAATATCCGGAACACGGCAACCGCAGCGTCCTGTTCCAGCTCGATATCCTCCTCGGTACACGCAACCTCGCACGGGATACCGAGGCGCTTGCTGAATTCCCCCGCTTCCCACTCGATCGCCGCAACGACGCCAAAATCCATGATGCCGGGGCGTAAATCGCGGGAAATGCGCCGTATCGAATCGATGGTCCGGTCCACCAGCTGATCGATCGTGCGGATCTTTGCCAGCAATACTGAGTCGTCATCCGCAATGTGGCGGCACAGCCAGTCCAGATCGATCTTGATGGCCGTCAGGTTGCCACCGAGATCGTCATGGATCTCCTGGGCGATGCGGATGCGCTCGTGCTCTCTTGCCGCCATGGCATGCGCTGATACTTCCCTCAGCCGCTCATGCGACTCCTTGAGCTTTGTTTCCCTGCGGCGGCTTCGGGTGATATTGACAATGATGCCTTCCCAGATTATCCCGATACCCGATTCCCGGCGCGGGCTTGCCCGCAGGCTGACCCATTTCACATCGTTGAACGACTCGATCCACAAGCGGCCTTCCCAATCCCATATGGAAAGATCGGCCACTGACCGGGCACGGGAACGGCGCAGGCTTTCCCGGTCCTCCTGCAACACAATCTCCATGAACAGCGCGGGATCGGCCTGTAGAGCGTCAGCCTCCATGCCGAGCACGTTGAAGCATTGCTCGCTTACAAACGGCAACGCGTACCTGCCGTCCTCACCCTGGACAAATCGAAATACCATGCCAGGGGCATGAGCAAGGATGGCTTGCGAGCGTGCTTCCGCCTCCGCGATTTGCACGGATTCCTCTCCTTTTTCTTCTGGTTTATTCATTTCTTTCATCAATTTCCAAGCCAAAGAAATATCCAGCTTGACACGCTTATGCAATCTCAAACGAGGTTACCGCACAACTATAATGTTGTGATGCCGGGAACGCAAATCCAGGCAAAGTTGACATCAGGTTGAGCCAAGACAAGAGAAGGCAGCAGCTCGGTTTCCGCCCGATTCAGGGAAGCAATAAGACCCGTAGTCGCTCCTTCATGGCGCCCCCGCGTACAAACGCCTGACGTTAACATAAATAAACCCTGTCATTTATAAGGTTATTATTTTAAGGCGACCTATGGCACTCATGGCACTTCAGTGCAATTGTGAACGGCCAGGAAATGCGTAAGATGGAAGTGCAACCGCTCCAAGGATGTATGACGTTTCTTCTAATTGAACAATGAAAATAATAAGAATTATGGTTTTCCTTCATGGCGCCCCTCCGGCGCTTGATGCTCACGCACCAAACCATGCTATTTGTAATGCCATGAGTAAAGACGACTTATAGCACTTCAGTCCAATTGTAAGCGACCACGAAATGCGTAAGATGGGATTGCACCGTTCCAAGCATATATGACGTTTCCCATAATTGAAAAATAATAGAGCGCACCATGGCCATTGAAGCTGTCCCTGTCCGTATCCAGACAACCAAAAAAGTCATCGATTGGGAGAATATAAAACTTACGCCGCTTGAGGAATCGGATATTGATTTCCTATACCTTTGGCAGAATGCCCCGAATGTCAGGGATCTCACCATGGGGTTTCGTTTTCCGGTGCAGAAAGAAACAGTCAAAGAGTGGATTAAAAATCAGCGGGAACAAAACGGCAAATCACGGGTTGTATTTGCCATCAGGCAGGAAGGAAGTCTTGTCGGCACTATCCAGCTACACGGCTTGGAGCCCTACCAAAGAAAAGCACTGCTGGGTATATATATCGGCGAGGCAGCGAAGAGAAATACCGGAATGGGATTTGTATCCTGCGCCCTGGTGATAGATTATGCATTCAACGGACTGAATATCAGGAAAATAGGCCTTGAAGTCCTTTCTATTAATCAGAATGCCATCGCCTTGTATGAAAAGCTGGGGTTCAAAAGGGAAGGTACTAAAATCAATGATTACTTCCTGGATGGTCAATATCTGGACGTTTGCATATATGGACTTCAACAGGCAGATTGGAAAATAACCGTACCTTCCCGCGCTCACCGATTGCTTGGATTAGTACCACGCGGAACGCCGTAGTATATTTTCTAAGGGCGTCATGACATGCTTCCTGGTCTGTTATTGTACATTCGAAATTACAAATAACCGGCTATATCGAGCTAAACCCCGAACGTGCAGGCATGGTGACGCACCCATCCCAAATACCTAGGTCAAGCTATCATTGTAACATCTCTGGGTCAAACGAATGATCTGATAACGCCCTATGTGGAATATCAATGTTTGGACACATTGAAAATATCCACATACTGTCCACTGGAAATAGCAGGAATATGAAAAAGGCTAATGTACTTTGGCATGTTATGATTTCATTCGCTTTTCCGAAAAATACTTAAAATGCATAGGTTAGCTAGCTAACCGTAGCGGGCACGAGACTGAGGTGATAGTTCTTCTCGATATGGTACTAAAGATGATTATAACTACCATGCCGTAATTTTTTTTCAATGTTTACAAAACAGAAACATTCTAATTTGGAATATTCTTGGAACAATTAACAGTACGCGAAATACTTGACACTGTCATACGGGGACAGATCCGTATTCCTGCCTTTCAACGTGGTTTCGTTTGGGAACCGGATCGGGTTGCTTATTTAATGGACAGCATATACAAAGGTTTCCATTTGGATCGCTACTATTTTGGCGCACGAAAGAAAAACTGAAAACGGAACGTGATTTAGGTCCTTTTAAACTTCCCCCTCCAGCTGAGGATTACCCCGTCGATTATGTTCTAGACGGACAACAAAGAATTACCTCGATTTTTGGGGTATTCCAGACGGAACTCCCAGTTGATCAGCCTGAGCAATGGCAAGATATCTATTTCGATTTTAGGGCCGATTCTAATGCGCAGGACTCGCAATTTTTTGCTTTAAAACCGGATGAAGTTGATCTAGAGCGGCATTTCCCACTTAAAACTCTTTTTGATACCACTTCCTACAGAAGAGCCACAGCAAAATTCGATGAAGTTACGGCTAAGAAGATCGACGATATGCAGTCTGTGTTTAAGGAAGTTCGCATTCCTCTTCAGATGTTTAAGACTGAAGATAGAGCGACAGTTTCAATTATATTTGAGCGAGTTAATCGCCAAGGAGTGCCATTAGATACTCTTCAGCTTCTTTCTGCTTGGACATGGAGTGAAGAATTTCAACTCCAGAATCAATTTTTAGATTTGGAAGAACAACTTGCCCCATTTGGATTTCAAGAGCTCGGCGAGGACTCCAATCTTCTTCTTCGCTGTTGTTCCGCCGCTCTCGGCGGCGATGCCTCACCGGAAGCTTTAATGACGCTTAATGGGGCAATGGTTAGAGAAAGGTTCACGGAAGTTATAAACGGTGTACGTGGCGCGGTTGACTACGTACGCGCAAATTACAAAGTGCATTCGTTAGCAAACTTACCTTTTTCTACAATTCTCGTACCGCTGTCGGTTTTCTTTGCTGTAAGGGGAGATCGAGAAGTTAAATATAATGACCAGCAGCGAAAAACTATCGATCGATGGTTCTGGCGATCATGCTTTGGACGGCGCTACAGTAGTGGGGTTCTTCGGAATCTAAAAATTGACATTGAAGAAATGGTTAAACTACGGGAAGGAAAATCAACAACACTAGGAAGCTTTGCAGTTTCAATTACAGAAAAATTTTTTATCGAGAATGTTTTTTCCATTGGTGCGGTAAATACGAGTTCGTTTATTCTTCTCTTGGTACAACAATGTTAAACAGCGTGCAAAACTGACCAGGAATCCGGGGTGATCAGCGTTCAATTTTGACCACCCTGGTTGTGCCATCATCCTGTCTTTTGGCAGGAGCAACCTGGAGTGTTATGCATGGAAACCAT
>JBDTDT010000107.1:0-44108 GCA_039922995.1 Nitrosospira sp.
CGTAAGCTTCCCCCTTTAAGAGACAAGCAAGAAGTAGAACTTTCTGGCAGGATTTTGCCTGGAGGTTCACATGAAGAAATCGAGATTTACGGAAAGCCAAATTGTTGGGATATTGAAGGAAGCCGATAGTGGCGTTGCGGTCAACGAAATCTGGCGCAAGCATGGAATAAGCTCGGCGACCTACTATAAATGGAAAGCCAAGTATGGCGGGCTTGATGTTTCCGAGTTGGTGCGTGTGAAAGAACTGGAAGCGGAAAACAGCCAGCTAAAGCGCATGTATGCGAACCTGGCCTTGGAGAATGAAGCAATCAAGGCGGTATTAAAAAAGCTGTAGCACCGTCCGAGCGCCGGGACATGGTTTTGCGTTTGGCGAAGGATCAGAGGCTGTCCACCAGACGATCCTGCCAACTGGTGAACCTGTCACGGGCGGCGTATTACCGGGAAGAAAGCAGGCTTGTAGCGCGCGATGCGCCGGTGGTTGAGGCGCTCAATGCGGTGGTTGCCAAGCATGGCCGTTGGGGATTCTGGAAATGCCATGACCGGCTGCGACTGCAGGGTCATGCATGGAATCACAAGCGAGTCTGGCGGGTATATTGCGCCATGAAGCTCAATCTGCCGCGTCGCACCAAGAAGCGCTTGATCAGGCCGATGCAGTCGCTGGATGCACCATTATGGCCCAACGAGATCTGGTCACTGGACTTCATGAGCGACAGTCTTTACCAGGGACGGCGATTTCGCACCTTGAACATCCTGGACGAAGGCGTGCGAGAGGCCTTAGCCATCGAGATCGATACCAGTCTGCCCGCACAACGCGTTGTGCGGGTCTTGCAGCAACTCGAAACCTGGCGGGGACTGCCCAAAGCGATACGGCTCGACAATGGCCCGGAACTCACCTCGCAGCATCTGGCCGACTGGTGCAAAGACAAGGACATTGAACTACGTTTCATCCAGCCCGGCAAGCCGAATCAAAACGCTTTCATTGAGCGCTTTAACCGATCATACCGAACCGAAGTGCTCAACAATTGGTTGTTCACGTCGCTTGACGAAGTACGAGAAATCACGCATCAGTGGCTTCAAAGCTATAACGAAGAACGGCCCCATGACGCGCTGGGAAGCCTGCCCCCAGTTGTGTTCCGCGAGCGATTGCTCGCAGGGAAAAATTCTACTTCTGATCTGTCTACTTGACGGGGAGCTTACGACTACAGCACAGATAAAACACACACCTATCACCGATAATAGCGATGCCACCGGCATCACGCTCATGACCAATCGCGGTGCCCAGCGGTTGAGTAGGACGCCCAGAATGACCGGGATGATGGCGAGGACCCATACCACCACCATCGGCCCCTGATTCAAGGCTATCAACCACCCGGGCCAATACAGGGCCACTGCTAAGGAAAGGATCATCCAGAGCGGGAATTGAAGGGCTAGTGTAGTGTTGCACGCTATTGAAACATATGAAACCCAGTATCCACACGGTTTATAGCCTGATTATAAGTTCCATCAAGAGTGCCCCACTACACTAGTTTCTGCAGCATGTCGGCGAGCGGATCGGCGTCGGCCTTTTTTTCAAGCAGAGTGTGTAAACAGAACTGTGTGATGCTGTGCGTGGCGGCTGATCAAACGGGTGGAGTGAAACCCGCTGCTCCGGCCATCTCTCGCAGGGTAGAGAGGCATTCGGGGTGAGGACATGCGTACAAGCCTCTTCCAATTGATTCTACGGCACTTTGGTCTATTTCTCATGCATGAATTTCAGGTAGCCGTTCAGAAAACTCTCCCGGTTCTGGTTTTCCTCATGCACCACATCCACCAGGACAAGTCAGCCTTTTTTTGGAAGGCATCGCCCGGCCGCCTGAAAAAACGCACCTTTTCATCAAACATCAGGTGATGAATCGTAAATCCCGTGAAGAGGACGTCCCAGATTTTGCCGGTTGACTCTACTGCATGCAAGATCTCCAGGGATCAAAATGATCTGACCGGGTAATTCCGCCAGATACTTACGAGCCTCGTCGCAGAGAGAAATTTATCGTCTAAGATAAAAATTATGGCTATGCAATTGTTATGACAAAACCTGAAAACACTCGACGCATTAATCAACAGCTGGCGCGACGCGGGTTTATTGGCTATGCGCGTGCTGCAGGAGTCGCCATGGCGTGCCGTCCGATTGCGCGCGGACGGCCACGAGCCATAGCACCGGTGTTAACGTAGACGCTGGGGTTCCCGAAAAGGTTGACAAACAAAATGATCCTGGAGCACCACTACCAGCATCTAATCTCCTCATGCTATTCCTATGCGGCGATGTCATGACGGGTAGAGGTGTTGATCAGGTCCTGCCTCACGCCGGCAACCCCCTTCTCTACGAGCAATACATGAAAAGCGCGACTGGCTACGTGGAGCTTGCCGAAGATGCAAACGGCTCGATTCCGAAGCCGGTGGAATATTCGTATATCTGGGGCGACGCTCTAGCCGAACTGGAACGTATGAAACCCGATGTGCGCATAATTAATCTCGAGACGGCCGTCACCCGCAGCGATGCGGTGGAGAAAGACAAGTCAGTCAATTATCGGATGCATCCGGACAATATCCCCTGCATTACCGCAGCGAATGTTGATTGTTGCGCTTTGGCAAACAATCATGTTCTTGATTGGGGATACTCAGGCCTTTTTGAGACGCTGAAGACCTTGAAAATGGCTGATATCAAAACTGCGGGGGCATGTTGGAACATTCAAGAAGCACGGGCTCCTGCAATTATGAGCATTACTGGAAAAGGAAGGGTGCTTGTATTCTCATTTGGTTCGGAAACGAGTGGTATCCCTTGAGTTGGGCCACTTCGGCTGATAGGCCCGGAGTGAACATGTTGCCTGATTTCTCAGGAAAAACGATCCGGAGCATTCGCGATACCATCGGGCAAATAAAGCGCGGGAATGACATCGTAGTGGCATCGATTCATTGGGGTGGCAACTGGGGCTATGAAGTCCCTCGCGATCAACGAGAATTTGCCCATCTGCTAATAGACGAGGCGGGCGCTGACGTCGTTCACGGTCACTCCTCTCACCATGTGAAGGAATCGAAGTTTATAAAGAAAAACTTATTCTCTACGGCTGTGGCGACTTTTTGAACGATTATGAAGGGATCTCCGGGCATGAGGCCTACCGGGGTAATCTGGTCTTCATGTATTTTGTAAGTACGGAGCCCTCGACCCGCAATCTAATCAGCTTGCATATGACGCCGATGCAGGTTAAACGCCTTAGGTTAAATCGCGCGTTGGACAATGATGTTTTGTGGTTAAAAAATGTCCTGAACAGGGAAGGCAAAAAATTTGGGACTTCGGTGGCGCTGGATGCCGATAATACGTTGATGCTGCGATGGGTGTCGTCAAATTAACGCAAGTCGAGAGGCTCTACTTTACTTTGACGGTGAGAGAAGGAACCTGAGACTGCTATTTCATGTTCAGAGATTTTAATGAATCAGGGTTGTCCCGCTCCGGGTAGTTTAAAGAACTCGCGCCGTGTCTTCGGTCCATAGGTGAGAAAGTGCGGCTCGGGGTGTTCCAGGTAAGCGAGCCGCTCATGAGCGATACGGTCGCGGTGGGTATATTTTTTCACTTCCTCGGCACTGATCGAATATACCTTCGCCGCGTTGAGCCCAAAAATATTGGCGCGAAGCTGTGGCGTGATTTCAGGATACCCATATTTCGCGCGAAATTCGGGCGTGATCTGGAATGCGCGGAATGCCTGGATCTGATCCTGCGGAGAGCCGTACCATATGGAGTCCGTGCCCCAGAGGACGTTGTTCTTGCCACAATACTTCAGGAGTTTTCCGAGCGCATGCGCCGCAGCTTCCGGGTCGCGCATCAGGAAGCGCCAAGTACTGCCAAGTTCGGCGTAAACATTACTATTGGGCGCGATGCCGTTCTCGATGAGAGAGCGGATCAGGGTATCGATGCCATCATCTGCACCCCTGCCTTCGAAGGCTCGCTCAGGAACCGTGGTGACAAAGCCGGAATGATAGACCAGAAAAGCAATATCGGGGAAGCGCTTGGCGACAACACCGATATCGCTGCATTGGCTATGTTCATAGGATTGTTTACCGAAGGGTAGCCCTTTATGAATGCAGATGACTTTTACGCCGAGCTTCCGGGCTTTCTCGATGAATTGAAGACCGATGTCATCCGACAGGAAATAGCCTTCACCGCCAGGACCGAACTGGGTATATGTTTTCCAGGCGGATACTCCCCAGCGTTCCTTCAATTCATCCATCGCTTCCAGGTCGCCAGGCTGATTGGGATTTACGCGTCCGTGGAGCAGCAGGCGATGCATCCCCTCCATTCTGTCGACGATATTGCGTACAGCGTCAGCCGTCTGGATGGTGAGTGGTTCGGCATCCGGCTTGGAGGGGACGAAGGAGAGCACCATCATATCCGTATCGGAATCGAGGAATACATCCTTGATAAACTCTTCGGGTCCAAGGCAGCCCAGGTAGCTGCGCGAGCCAGGCTCTCCTGCAAGCCCGCAGCCTGCCTTGGGCATCTGGCTAAATGGGTTGTTCCCGGTCGGGAGTTTCCGCAGCCACGCGCCGTTCGGATCAACGAAGTGGCCTTGTACGTCGAAGATGAACTCGTCTTTACCGCTGCCAATCCGCGCCTGCGCAAGCTTGGGATCAAGCGCGGCTTCGCTTGGCAGATCAAAAAAACCGCCGGTCCTGCCGGCTGCGGCATTCGCGGCATTGAAGGAAAGAAGCGTGGAGACTGCGCCGCAAGCCGAGATGAGAAAGTCTCTGCGTGAGACAGCCAGACGTTTCGCATTCACGTCGGCGGCCTCGTGCGCAAGATGGTTTGCCGCACGATTCATGGATGAAAGAGGCACTGGCTCGAACTCCCCGTTCGATGTCGTGTCGAGTTTGATAGGGAGGCGCGTACCGTCTGGATCGATGCGGGAAGTAGATCGGCTCATGAAGCAGCCCTTTAAATAGACAAAAAAAGCGGCTATGCCGCTTTTTTCTTCCAAAATAAAGTCCCCGCAGATGCCGTCAGACCATTATCTTGAACCTTAAGGTCCAAGGTGGTCACTTGCCGGACACATCAGGCGCTTCCGTATAGGACGCGCACAACAGTATCACTGTGGCTGGTAACCAATTCTTAAAAAGTTGGTTCAAAGAATATGGGCCTAAACGAACACCGCAGGGAACAACTTTTAACCATTCGCCTTCAAGCACAATAACCGAATTGAACGCAAAGTGGAAACTATTTGGACCGATTCAAGAATTCATAATCGGCCTTCCAAAACCTGAATTAGAACAGCTTATCCTGTTCCGGCATTACGGCATCAAGCGCCGCCTGCATGTGACCGATTCTACGCTTAAAATCTTCCATGTCAAAGCTTCCGTTTTTTCTTGCGCCAAGCAATTCATGCGTGATGTTGAGTGCAGCCATGATGGCGACTCGCTCGGAACCGACAACCTTTCCGCTATCCCTGATTTCACGCATTTTCCCGTCAAGATAAGTCACTGCTTGCAGCAACTCGTCGCGCTCTTCATCGGGGCAGGTAATGCGGAATTCGCGTCCCATAATGGTTACATCCATGGCTGCAGCGGTTTTCATTCTTCACTTCCAGGAATTTGCGCCAGGAGGGTTTCCAAACGACCGGTAGCAGCACTTATTTTTTCCGTCAGATGCTTATTTTCACTGACAGCGTTTGCCAGTTGCTGGCGCAAATGAATATTTTCTGATCGCAACTGCTGACACAATCGCACGAATTGATTTATTTTTTCTTCCAGGGGCTTGAGGTCCGATTCCATGGCTCACTATAGTTCGGGAATCCTTGCTGAGTCAACTGGTAACAGGATTATTCAAATGTTATTTCAAGTATTCCTACCCGTCACATTGACCCGCTCGTAGGGGAAAAAACGTTTCAGTAGAGGCTTCCTGATTCTGTTAGAATTCCCGCCACGTTTGAGGTGCTTCGGCCGCTGTACGGTCGAGTTAAACGGGAACCAGGTCGGAATCTCTGAACAACTCCTGCGCGGACTTTGTTCAGAGGTTTCTGGATGCCTGGGCTGCCCCCGCAACGGTAAGCAAGTGTGGGCGTATCAGAAATCTCTGCATAAGTATTCATCATACTTGTCCTGAGTCGCTAGTGCCACTGTGAATTCTCCAGTTCATGGGAAGGCGATACGTCATATCTTGCGAGCCCGGATACCGGCCTCGAACGCGTTGGGAATTATCGCGTGGGGCGATATCCTGATCGATTTTTTTGCTCGAGAAATCCCCCGCAACGACTCATTTATCGCGACGTCGCGCGGCTTACCTATCCGACATGTCTGTTTGAAGGAGGAAGCCGGCTATTCCTGATGCTGCCCGCTTATCCGGATGGATTATTAATCGATAGCTGCGGCAACGCGATACCGACGGAACCATCACCGGCAGTTCCCGATATCAAAATGTTCATCGTGGTGATGAAGATAAATTAACACTCGAATACATGCGAGGAGTAGCGGATGAAATTAGGCAAAATGCTAGCTTTGGGGTGGATATTGAACCCGCTTGGACTGGCTCTTGCAAACGATGTGCCTGAAACAGCTTTACCTGAACTGACCATTTATGGTGGGAACCGTATCCCCAAAGGTTCAGAATTGACCAATCTTCGAATTAATTCCGTCAAATTGAAAGTCGAGGATAATGACTGGAAGACGGTATTGCAGGAACAGGTACAGATCAATGAACTCGGGCCGGGCGGGCCGGTGTCACTTTTTATGCGTGGGTCCAACTCGAACCAGACGGTATTTTTGGTGGACGGCGTGAAAATGTCGTCCGCGACAGCTGGCTCGCCAAACTTTGCCGCCATCGCACCGGGTCTCCTGTCATCGGTTGATGTGATTCAGGGAGGGACGTCCGCCGCTTTCGGCTCCAATGCGGTGGGCGGGGTTATACGTGGAAATATCGATATCCCGAAAGGAATGATGTTTTCGGCCGGCGGTGGTTCGAGATTCTCGGAACGTGCCGCGGCAAGTTTTGGGGTACGGGGAGAATCTTATTACGCGGGAATTCGGGTGGTGCAGGACATCATCCAGCAGGGGCCGGCGACAAACAGGAATAATCCTTTCGCCTTCAATCCGAATCCGGATAGAGATCCCAGAAGCCGCCTGGGAGTCGTAGCCAAGGTGGGAGGATGGATAACACCAGACTTTCAGGTGGAGGCGACCGCTTTAGGCTCTCAACTCAGGGCGCCCTTTAACGCCACGCCGACCACCAACGATGTGAATCTGCAATCGGTCTCCATGGCAAATCTCAGGGGAGTTTATTCGCTTTCTCATAATTTTAGCATAATGGGGACATACGGGGTCTCACTTGATCGATCCAATGTACGGGGGGCCTTTCCAGCGATATTCAACAGCCGTTCCCTGCAGGGCTCGCTGCAGCTGGAGAGGAAGCTAACCATTGGACGTATTTTTGCCGGGATGGATCATGAAATCCAGGGGATTAACAGTACGACAGTATTTACCAGGACAAGCAGAACTAACGTTGCGGGGTTTATCGGAACGCAACTGGATTTCGAACGGCATGTGGTGGAGGGAATGTTTCGCCATGACGAGAACAGCCAGTTCGGGGGGTTTAACACCTATTCCTTCTCTCTGGCCCGCAAGCTGGGCGAATCCTGGCGGGTCGGGGCACTGACTTCGTTATCATTCAAGGCACCGACTTTCAATGATCTCTACTTCCCGCCCACCTTTGGATTCGGAGGTAATCCGAATCTTAAGCCCGAGCGCGGTCGCATGCATGAAGCATTTATATCATATGACGGCGCCGATGGCGCAAACTATCGCCTTGGATATTTCATCAATACCATCAGTGATGCTATCGTCATTAACAGTTTGTTTTCTCAGGTGGAGAATATTTCCCGCGCCCGAATCGATGGGTTTGAATTGACGGGGACCCAGCCGATAGGCAAAGGCTGGTCAACGCGAACTAATCTGACGATTCAGGATCCGCGTAACCAACAGCTCAATACCATCCTTCCCCGCAGATCTAGAATATTTGGCACGGCGGTCCTGAGATATGCCGCGGGAAACTTTTCAGCAGAGGGAATAGCGCGAGGTGAAGGAGAGCGGTTTGACGACGACCAAAATCTTCACAAGCTGCCGTCAATGGTAATCGTGGGTTTCAGCGCGTCATACAAGATGTGGCAGGGATCCAATCTTCGAGTCCAGATCGATAATCTTCTCGATAAAAAATATCAGCCAGCCATCGGGTTTAATGGAATTCCACGGACTGTCTGGGTGAGTATTTCCCATACGTTCTGATTGATTTGAATGTCGAGATGCACCTACCAGAAATGCCGGCTTTCCCGTTACGCTTGATAAGCGTTCTGCCTTATCATCGTGCATTGCCTAGTCGCGTTTGCGCTGCTAAAGTCCGCTAATATTAAATAGTTCGTATTTAAGCGGCTCGTAACAATGACAACAGCACCGAATTCCGGAAGGTCAACACCATATTTTGTTCAGTCGTTGCAGGGTTATGCGCTGACCTCGTGGCCAGGTTCGCGGTCAAGACTGATTTTAATCCCGAAGATCAGTTGAAATCTCCTATTGATATGCTGTAAATCGGCAGCCAGTTCGTTCGGTTTTCAGGTGGAAGTGATTACCGAAGTGCAAGAGAAGGTTGTGGTAGGCCGTCCGGACATGGGCATGGACATGAACATAAAGGGCTGCTGGCGGGTTACGTTGAATCGAAAGCACTTGGCAAAGGCGCGGATCTGACCGGAGAGCACGCGGTACTTTTTGGTAATGTATCGAAAGAAATGCGGGAATTCAGTATTTTTGGATTCGAGGTGAGGAAAAGCTGGCTTGGCTACCGGATGAAAGATCGGAAGGGAAAGTCTTCCTCATCACTCGACAAAATTCGTCCCAAATATTGGTATTCGATGAAGAATTGCTGAATCTTCTATGGATACTGGAACATACGCTGATGACTTATCCAGCTGTGGAGCACTGGCTCAGCCAGATTGCAGAAGGGATCCTTCTGGCTGCTACGGATTTTCCTCCACCAACACCAGCATCCGTACCCGCGGAACGGGAACGTCTGCCTACTCACGTTATGGGAGAGAAACGCAAGATATGGTTTAGCTGGTGGGAACGTAGCTCATCCTGGTGACCCCTTGCCCGATTGTATATATAGAGGCAACATTCAGCAGGACCTGCCGGTTTTTTTAATTTCTACGAAATCTTGCTACTGCGCATCCACGCAAATTCCACAAATCATGAACAGCCACCAACTATATCCGCGCCTGATGAGGTATATCGCGCCCTATTGGGAGGCACTCGTATTTTCGCTGGCAGGCATGACCGTGATGGCGGCGGCCGTACCGATAATGGCCGCATTGATGGAGCGAATGGTGGATGGTGCTTTTGTCGACAAAGACATGGAAGTGATGCATCTGGTTTTGCTGGGAATTATTATGCTGCTTATTGTACGGGGTGCGGCAGGCTATGCCAGCACTTACGCGCTCAGTTGGGTGGGCAGCAAACTGATGACGGATTTGCGAGTGGAAATGTTCGATAAGTTATTGATACTGCCTGCTCCCTATTATGCCGACCAGCCCGGCGACAACCTCATTTCCAGATTTGGGTCCGACGTCGATCAGCTCGCTCGTGCTTTTATCGATGTAGTAACCGTGGTGGTAAAGGACGCACTTACTGTAATCGGACTGCTGGGATGGATGCTTTATCTCAACTGGAAGCTTTCAGTTCTGGCACTGGTGATGGTATCAGTGCTCGTGATGATCATATGGTCTGTGAATGAGCGGCTACAAAGAATGGGACATGAAGCACGGGGAACGGTGGATAACATCGCTAAGGTACTAAAAGAATCCATCGAAAACCACCAAGTGGTCAAGCTTTACGGTGGCGAAAAGTATGAAACCCAGCGTATGGGAGAACAGGTGAGGCGTACACACCGTTTTGTTATGAGACAGGTTGCGATTGCATCTTTTTCCATCCCCTTGGTGCAAATGATCACTGCCGTTGCGTTGACAATCATATTATATTTTGCTACACAGCTGGTGTGGATTGATGAGATCACGGTAGGCGGCTTCGTTTCCCTCGCTCTAGCCATGCTGATGCTGAGCTCACCGTTAAAACGGATTGCCGGTATCGACGAGCCGCTGCAACACGGTCTGGCTGCCGCAGAAAACGTATTTTCACTGCTGGACGAGAAGACCGAAGCGGATGAAGGAACAATAGCCATCGAGCGCGCACAGGGAGAATTGCGATTCGAACATGTCAGCTTTTGCCATGATCCTCAATCAAGCCAGTCAAGCCATGGAGCCGGTATTGAGGCAAGCCTTTCCGCAGGCTCCTCGCTGAAAGATGTCACGCTGACGATACAGCCAGGCGAGACAGTGGCGATCATGGGTTTTTCCGGATGTGGCAAGACCATCCTCGCGGATCTGGTTCCGCGATTTTGTCATCCCACGGAAGGAAAAGTTCTGCTTGATGGACATGATCTGGCAAGCCTTACGTTAAGGAGCCTTCGCGCAAACATCGCGGTAGTGTCTCATGGGATGACATTATTCAATGACACCGTGGCGGCCAACATCGCTTATGGTGCCATGGGCCGTGCAACAGAAGGAAGAATTACTGCGGCGGCGAAGACTGCTCACGCAATGGAATTTATCCGGGAAATGCCACATGGGTTGCAAACGCTGGTTGGGGAACAGGGGGTCAAGTTATCTGGTGGACAACGACTTCGCATAGCCGTTGCTCGCGCACTGCTGAGAAATTCGCCCGTTCTGATTCTGGATGAGACGCTCCAGATGCCGGACTTCGAATCCGATCAACATGTGCAGGCAGCATTGGAAGCCGTAATACAAGGGCGCACCGCGCTTGTCATCGCGCATCGTTTATCCACTTTGGAGAAAGCGAGCCGGGTCGTGGTGCTGCAAAAGGGCCGCATTACCGGAATCGGTGACCATCGGGGACTGCTTGCAAAAGGTGGGGCATACGCCAAGCTTGTCCAGAGCTTATCCCAATTCAAGCGTCATGATCGCCCGCTAGCTCCGGTTAGCCCCGATGATCCGCGCACTTCATATTCAAGAACCTAGGGATAGTGCGAGTAAGAGGAATCCTGGAATCCCGAAATTCTGAATAAGCTCCTGGTTGCGACCTGTGGTTTTATTTATTGAAACTTTCCAGGGATTTCTCAGTAACTTGATATTCCTTATTCGAGTATTCCGGCACCCACCTTGTCAATTCCTGTTTGACTTCATTGTCGCTTAATACCGGATGCTCATTTAGCCATGCCACAAGTTGCGCCAGCCATTGTTTGTCAACCTGGCGAGCTTGGGCTATGCGTAATTTGGAATGAGGCGTAGGTAAGGTACTCTCGTCATCCGCCAATAATTCTTCATGGAGTTTTTCGCCGGGGCGTAACCCATTATAGACAATCCGGATATCTTCCTCGCTTAGCCCGGACAGGCGGATCAGATCTTTTGCGAGGTCGGCGATTTTAACTGGCTCGCCCATATCCAATACAAAAATTTCTCCGCCGCTTTCTTTCCCCCCCATCAATCCGGCTTGCAAAACCAGTTGAGCAGCTTCAGGTATAGACATGAAATAACGCGTGATCTCAGAGTGAGTGACGGTAATCGGACCGCCTTTTGCAATCTGTTCGCGAAATTTCGGGATCACGCTGCCTGCGCTTCCCAATACATTGCCAAAACGTACCATGACAAAATATGTTTTCTGAATCTTGTCGCCCGCACCATTTTTTTTGGGAAGCGAAATGGTCTGCTGCAACGCTTGACATACCATTTCCGCAAGTCGTTTGCTGGCACCCATGACATTAGTGGGATTGACTGCTTTATCGGTCGATATCAGAACGAATTTCTCCACTTCGTACCTAATCGCGGTCTTCGCCAGGACGTACGTTCCATAAACGTTGTTCAGTACGGCTTGCCAGGCATTTTCCTGCTCCATCAGTGGAACATGCTTGTAAGCGGCTGCGTGAAAAACAACAGCCACCCTGAATTGTGAAAATATTTGAGCCAGCCTGGCCTCGTCTTTGATATCGCCTATAGTGAATACCATCGCCACACCTGGAAAAGCGCTTCTGAGTTCCTGCTCGATATTGTAAAGGGCGAATTCATTCAACTCGAATAGAATCATGCGGCCCGGTTTGAATTTGACAATTTGCCGGCATAGCTCGGATCCGATTGAGCCGCCTGCTCCTGTGACCAGTACGGTTTTTCCAGCTAACAAGCCATGCAAACCCTCATTATCAAGTACCACCGGCTCCCGCCCTAACAAGTCGTCCAATTCGATAGTACGAATTTGCGACACGGTAATTTTGCCGCTGATCAGGTCATCGTAAGATGGCACTATCAACGCCTTTACCCCGGCAGCTGAACACATCTCCAGCGTTCGACGGCGGTCGCGATGGTGGCGCTCGGGATAACGTCGGTCGAGCTGAGAGCGATAGATGCGCCGCCGATCAGGGGTAGTGGGATTCATTGCAATGATGGCATGAGCGACCCCCATTTTTTTTGCTATTGCAGGCAGTTCATTGATTCGGCCCAGCACCTTGAAGCCATGCAGCGTCAAGCCAAGTTTTGCGGGATCATCATCCAGCAACCCTACTACCCGCCATTGCACACTGCGAGCAAGCTCTTTCACCAAACCGACTGCGGCATCACCCGCACCTAATACCAGAACGAAATTGCCCTCTACTCTATTGGACCCATAAAGCAGATGTTCTTTCCATAAGCGGTATGCAAGGCGGCTGCCCCCCATGATAAACAGAAGCAGGATAGGAGCTAGCAGAAGCACGGTACGTGGTGTGCCGGCCAATATTTGCAACATGAATAATACCAGTGGTACCGCCGCCGCCGATGTCAATACGGCAAGCAGGATACGCCGCAAATCAGGCAGGCTCGCATAGTGCCAGAGTCCGCGATATAACCCAAACCATAGAAATACTGCCGCATGAACAGGGATAATCCATGGCAGGATTTCTTTCAATGATGCCAAGTAAAGAGAAGGTATTTCGAAATTGAAACGGAACGCATAGGCGAGTGTCCAGGCCGCGACGGCTGCGGCGATATCATGAACGAAGGCGATTACGGTACGTATGTGGGGTTTGGGTAAGTGCATCTCATCAGTCGCCGGGCCGGCGTTCCAGGTAATGCTCGAAAAAAACCATCGCGATTAAATAAAATACCCCCCAGGCCATGCCGACTCCAAGCTGAGCAACAGTATCCTGCCGTAGTGCCCACACTGCGCTGGTGCTCGTAGCGAACATCAGAACATAACCGAGCAGTGCTGTGTTGCGTTGACTGAAACCGCTTCGCACGATGCGCTGGTAATAATGTTCGCGATGCGCCTGCCAGATTTTTTCGCCGCGCAAAGCACGTTTTGCAAGCGTGATGGAAGCATCGACAATAAATGGCGAAAATGCCAGTACCGGTAACCACAATGGCCATAGGCCGTTGGCCCAGCCTGTGGCACCCAGCGCGGCAGCCAGAAATCCCAAAGGAATCGCACCGGCATCGCCCATGAAGATCCGTGCGGGATGAAAATTAAACAATAAAAAAGCAGCACCCGTAACGGCGATACAGAAGTTTATCATCGCAAATGATTCGTTTCCGGCTTGCCATGCAGTCAAGCCGTAACAACTGAAACCAATTAGCGTCATACCCCCGGCCAATCCGTCCGAACCGTCCATGAAATTATAAAGATTGATCATCCAGATGGTTGCAAGGCTAATGGTGGTTACTGCCATCCAGCTATTTGTCTCGAATAGAAGCGCTACGGAGAACCAGACAGCAACCATGCCATGCACCAGCAATCGTCCCAGAACAGGTAGACCAAAAATATCGTCGGCGAAAGATGTCAGTGCCAGCAAGGCAACGCCGAACAACACCGAAACTGGCAGCGTGACGGGAAGAAAGGCCCATGATGTGAATATGCCCAATACCATGCCGAGCCCTCCGGTACGCGGAACAGGCATAGTATGCAGAGAACGGGGATTGGGATGATCCAGTATCTTGAGAAAGTTGCTCTTGATCAACCACCAAATCAAGCTGAACGTTACCGTAAACGCTATCAATGGCGCGATAACAGGTGAAAAAGGGGGATCGGCAATCATGATAGCGAATTATAGCTACCGAAAATATCATGCAGCGATTTACACGAGTAAGCGAATATCGTATACCTGCGAAGCGTGGGAAACAGTATCGTCCTCAAGAGAATTATCCGCAATACGCTATCCCATAAGGATTACAGTAAAATCTGGCACCCAATCACTGCGTTGCACCTTCTGCTATTGTAGACCAAGCGGTATCTGTGTGCCTGTTGTCATTCAGGTTTCCTTCCACCAACCATGTTGGATTTACCGGAAACTCCTGGCTTCAGGGTTGATTCCGGCCAATTTTTTTGACAAAGAAATCTGGTATCGTTACTTAGAAAAGATGGGGCGACTATAAATGCCGGCCTACAAGAGTTATGAGAATTTCATATCATATTGGTAAGCGTTGCTTGTAAAGTTATTGCATGGGTTCTTCAAATATTTCTTTGGAAATATGATTTCATAAACAGAGGCTGCCAGTGAAAAAAGTATCGCTTAATTCGCAGATCCTCTTCGGTGTGTTGGCCGGCATTTTGTTGGGGGTGGTATTTGCCAGGCTTGGACGAGAATCCACAGCGGCGCAAAATGGTCTGTATGTCGCCGGGTTGATCGGCACCTTGTTCATCGACTTGCTGAAAATGGTGTTGATTCCGTTGGTATTTACTTCCATCGCAGTTGGAGTTGCCAACCTGCGTGCTCACCGGCAGATGCACAGTGTATGGAAGGCAACGCTGGGATTTTTTTTATTCTCCATGGCAGTGGCAGTTATGCTGGGGTTGACTGCCGCTAATCTTTTCCGGCCAGGCGAGGGGCTCCAGCTTGCGATGTTTCAGGATGCAATGCAGGGTTTTAAAGCCAGACAGATGCCCTTGCCGGAGTTTTTTGCTCAATTCCTGCATTCGCTGTTCCAGAATCCTATAAAGGCACTCGCTCAGGGTGACATCCTGGCAGTCGTAGTGTTTGCATTGTTGCTGGGGATTGCTTTGGTGGTGGGTGGCGAGCGTTACGCAAACATCATTGTTCTGCTGCAGGAATTGCTGGAGCTTGTGTTGATGCTGGTGGGCTGGATTATGCGGCTGGCGCCCTTCGGCATCATGGCGCTCCTGCTGCAGTTGGTCGCCACACAGGATACGGCGCTCCTTGCCACGCTCATAAAGTTTATCGTGGTGGTGGTGGGTACCACGCTCCTGCACGGCATAGTGGTATTGCCGCTGATTCTTTATCTGGTCACGGGCATGACGCCGCTCAAATTCTGGCGCGGCGCGCGCGAAGCGCTCGTAACAGCTTTTGCCACCAGTTCCAGCTCTGTAACTTTGCCAGTTACCTTGCGTTGCGTGGAACAGCACTTGCATGTCAAGCGCGATATTGCCGGCTTCGTGGTACCGCTGGGCGCTACCCTCAACATGGACGGTACCGCTTTATACGAGGCAGCCGCCGCTCTGTTTGTCGCCAATCTAGCAGGTATCGAACTTGATCTCATGCAGCAGATGATCGTGTTTTTTATCGCCATGCTCGGCGCAATGGGCGCCCCGGGCATCCCCAGCGCCGGCATGGTGACCATGGTGATGGTTTTGCAATCGGTGGGTCTGCCGGCGGAAGCTATTGCTATTTTGCTGCCCATCGACCGTCTGCTGGATGCGTTCCGTACCGCGGTTAACGTCGAAGGGGATATGGTGGGTAGTCTGGTGGTACAGAAATGGGTACGTAGTGAATATTATGATGGCAGCGATACCTAATTTGTGCAGCACCAATGGCGCCTGATGCGATGCCGTCGCTGTAATTCATGGCATACAAATGATATCAATTAAAAACCAAATCACAGTCTGGAACGTCCGGATAAGTGCGTATTGCAACCTGTACATCTTTTTTGAGATCACCTTTCTTCCGCGCATTTTTCCCACGCTATTGTAGCGAAAGCATTGCCATAGGGAAGAGCTCCCGCTGGTGGATGCTCGCCAAATAATTTAGTAACATCTTGTTTTAGAAGGATATATTCACCAGAATTGAGAAAATTCCGGGTGTGACATATTGCCGCGCGGCAATATGTCACATTCCCAAGCTGATTCTCCTTCTCTACAATTCAATCTGCCCAATTGATTTTAACGACGGCAGTATGGGAGATAAACGCGCTTACCAAACTGAGAGAGAGCCTTGTCGGAAGTATTTCGTTCCAATCGTGGATTAGCCAAGAAATTACGCTCCGCAAATCTGAAAGATACGGAAGGTACAAGGAAAATGAGGGCCGGCAGAGATAGACCGTTTCCGGATGCGGTCTGGAATCGCAGTAAGTCAGCAAATCTATATGCGGTCGTGGGAAGCAGCGTCCCGGCCTATCCAGGCACGGCAGCAATAAATTACAGGGGAATTTCTTTTAACTTAATTGGATCAGGATATCAGCAGTCTGCAACAAATGTTGCGTGCTCGGATAAATGCCTATGAAAATTCCGAAAAGAATTGAACCGCTCGTCGAGGAAGGTCTTGTTGATGAGGTCATCTGTCAGCTTATGAGTGGCAAGGAAGCCATGGTCTACGTGGTTCGTTGCGGGCATGACATTCGTTGCGCGAAAGTTTACAAAGAAGCCGGTACACGCAGCTTCCGCAAGAGCGTTGATTATACCGAAGGGCGGAAAGTGAAAAACAGCCGCCGTGCACGGGCCATGCAAAAAGGCACCCGCTATGGCCGCCAGGCGCAGGAAGACGCATGGCAAAGCGTTGAGGTGGATTCCTTGTGTCGTCTTGCCGCAGCTGGCGTGCGTGTGCCGCAACCTTACAATTTTTTTGAGGGTGTGCTGCTGATGGAGTTGGTGACTGATGGGAATGGCGATGCAGCCCCTCGGCTCAATGATCTTGTGCTAACCACGGAACGAGCCCGCGAATATCATCGCACCCTCATCAGGCAGGTCGTCCGCATGCTCCATGCGGGCATCGTTCATGGCGATTTGTCTGAATATAACGTGCTTGCCGGCAGCGCTGGACTTGTCATTATCGATCTGCCCCAGGCTATTGACGCTGCGGGTAATAATAGCGCTCGTAGCATTCTCCTGCGAGATATGGACAACCTGGCCGCCTATTTCGGCCGCTTTGCTCCGGAGTTGCTCACCAACGACTATGGCAGAGAGATATGGTCCCTTTACCAGCGTGGCCAGCTGCGCCCGGATATTGCCTTGACCGGACGCGTTGTTGAACACAGCAGAAATGACGCAGATGTAGTCGACGTCATGCAGGTAATTGATATTGTGCTTAAGAAAGAAGCGGCCTGGCGACGGTACAAACGGGAAATGAGAGGATAAAGAACTTTAATCTCGTGTACTGATTACTTACGAGTTTTCCGAATTCGTCCAGATAGCCGTCGGGTGCGGCAATTTGCCGCATTCCCATGCTTCCTGAAATGGATTACTCTCCTACGCCGATATAATCAGGGGAGTGAATATGCACCGGATTTTTTTATATATTGCGGCCCTTTTTCTGCTGAGTGTGTCAGTACCTGCGCTCGCCAGTCACCCGGACCCTGCTGCGGAAAGCCAGGCTCATGCGAAACCCCGGCCTCCCAAGACGATGCTGGGTGTAGGCGTAACGTTGGATGGCAACGGGCGATTATGGTTGGCAAGAGTTGAGAACCAGCGTTTGCTGGTTTCCCGGTCCGATGATAATGGAGTGAATTTCTCCAGTCCGGTAGTCGTCACACCCGAGCCGGAAGATATATCGATTGACGGAGAAAATCGCCCAAAAATAGCCGTTGCGCATGATGGCGCCGTACTACTCACCTGGATACAGTCGTTGCCGCAAAAATACTCCGGTAATGTCCGCTTCGTACGTTCGACCGATTCAGGTGAGACTTTTTCCAAGCCCATTACCCTAAACGATGACGGACGCGTTACCAGTCATCGTTTTGATTCAATGACAATTGATGGCACTGGCAGAGTCGTGGTGGCATGGCTGGATGCGCGCGACCGGGATGCGGCGAAGGAGAAAGGTGAAGCGTTTTCGGGGTCATCGATTTATACCGCGCAATCCAGCGATAACGGTGCGAGTTTTAAGGCAAACCATAGATTCCAGCAACATGTCTGTGAATGTTGCCGCATTGGGCTCACGTGGACGAAGGAAGGTCCTGTGGCTTTCTGGCGGAATATTTTTGGTACCAATACACGAGATTTTGCCATTGCAGATATAGATAAAGGCGGCGTACGCCGTGTTACCGATGACGAATGGAAAATTGACGCTTGTCCGCATAACGGAGGAGACATCGCGACTGATGGTCGAGATCAATTGCATCTGGTCTGGTTCACGAATGGTACGGCTCGCCAAGGCCTGTTTTACAAACGTATTGACGGCGACTGGGAATCGCAGCCCATGCCCATCGGCAATCCGGCAGCCCAAGCGAATCATGCTTTTGTGGCTGCAGAAGGCAAAACGGTTCTCCTCACCTGGCGGGAATTTGATGGACGTTCTTATTCCGCGCAGTTGATGTATTCCAATGATGGCGGTACATCCTGGAGTGAACCGCAGCGTCTGATAGAGTCCTCGGGGGCAACAGATTTTCCCATACCGCTGATTGATGGCAGAAAGATATTGATAGTGTGGAATACGGCAACAGGGGGCTTGCGTGTTCTACCGTTTGAGCGGGTCGTCTCGGCAAGGTGAGCCCGGCTTAATTCCAATCTGATCCCGGTGATTGTAAAATGGCGATTACCGCAGGAATATGAGAGTGTTCAGTTTTTGTCAATCCCAACTTGCAGAAAGCGAAGTGACCGAGCTAGCCAAATAAATTGATTATCCCATCCAGGCCGACATGATTGATTGCATAGGTAGCCTGTTCCTGTACGATAGGTTTGGCATGATAAGCGATGCTTGTCCCAGCTTCTGCAAGCATTTTCAGGTCGTTGGCACCATCGCCGATAGCGATGACTTGATCCCGCTTTAATCCCAGTTCCTCGCATACGCGTTTTAGCACATCGGCCTTTCCCTGGGCGCCGATGATTTTACCCAGGACTTTGCCAGTAAGTTTACCTTCCACAATCTCAAGAGTGTTGGCGGCGGCGTAATCAAATCCCAACTTTGTTTTTATTTTATCGGTAAAGAACGTAAAGCCGCCGGAAATGACCATTGTCCTGACACCCGCTGATTTCATCCGTTGCAACATCTTTTCCGCGCCGGGACTTAATCGTATCCGCTCATTGTAAACATGCTGCAACGCTTCCTGGTCAAGTCCTTGCAGCAAAGCGGTACGCTGCTTCAAGCTCTCGGCGAAAATAATTTCCCCGCGCATCGTTCTAAGCGTAATCTCGGAAACTTGCGGCTTTACACCATGCATATCGGCGATTTCATCAATCGACTCGACAGCAAGCAGCGTCGAATCCATATCCATGGCTACTAAGCCGAAATCGGCAAGTTGCGCAGTTTGTTCGACAAAAGCAAAATCCAGTTCCGCATCGGCACAATATTCCGCTACATTTTCTCGCCGGCTCGCGTTCTCAAGCCGAAAAGCCTGCCTCGTGATTCGTTCGATATGATTGGCGCCGGCGTGCTTCGCCAATTCCCTCAGATCATGGTTCTGGACTTCAAGTCCCTGGATAATAAGATTCATAGAGCTTCCTTTTTTTGTTAGGGATCAAGTCAGCCTGCGAAAGACGGCATGCCAATTGCTAGCGCCTCATACTTTAAGGGCACAGATAAGTATCTTGCTCGCGATGGCATGGTGGTTCACATAGACTGCAGGATGGAAAATATTACATGAAGTGTCCATCCGCAATGGGACGGCATTTTTCCGGCAGCCCGCATTTTGCCAGTAATTACTGCTCACTTCTATATACAAATCGCCAGAACCTCCCTCCTGCTTTAAATAAATCGCAATTTTGCCAACTTGCTCCCACGGAGAATTTATTTAGCAGATCCTTGCCATATTTTGGCAATAAACTGAAACGCGCTCATGGAGCGACTGTCAGGAGGTCTGGGGCTTGTGACGACTTTGAGGAAACATCCGCTTTTCGAGGATACTCGCCATGCCAGGGGAATGTATAATCATTGCGATAACCGTCTATAAAGAGATTACTGAAATATTAGGCTATGAATAAGCAGTTTATTATTGGTACCCCATTGGGCGTTTCCGCCACTAAAGTGATGCTGCTCGGCAGCGGTGAGCTTGGAAAAGAGATCATCATTGCATTGCAGCGCCTCGGTATAGAAACTATCGCCGTGGATCGCTATCCCAACGCGCCCGGCCATCAGGTAGCGCATCGCGCACATGTTATCAATATGGCGGATGGCGTTGCGCTGCGTGAACTGATCGAACACGAGCAACCGCAAGTTATCATACCGGAGATCGAAGCGATCGATACGGGGATGTTGGCAGAGGTAGAACGGTTGGGAATAGCGCGTGTCGTCCCCACGGCGCGCGCCGTGCAGCTTACCATGCATCGCGAAGGAATTCGCTGTCTTGCAGCAGAAACACTGGATTTGCCGACTTCACCCTATGCTTTCGCCAGTACTCTGGAATGTATGCGAATGGCGATTGAAAATAACATAGGCTATCCTTGCATAGTAAAACCGGTGATGTCCTCTTCGGGCAAAGGGCAATCAAAGGTTGATGGGCCGGAAGAAGTGGAAGCCGCATGGAATCATGCTGCAAGCGGTAGCAGGGTGGATCAGGGACGAGTGATCGTCGAGGGGTTCATTCAGTTTGATTACGAAATAACGCAGCTTACCGTGCGTGCAATGAGTGCAAGTGAAAAGATAGAAACGTATTTTTGTGAACCCATCGGGCATATCCAGATCCAAGGGGATTACGTGGAAAGCTGGCAACCGCAGGAAATGTCGCCGCTGGCATTGCACCGCGCACGTACTATAGCCAAAACGATTACTGACAATCTTGGCGGCCTGGGTATCTTCGGCGTGGAGCTGTTTATCAAGGGAGACGACGTGTGGTTTAGCGAGGTCAGCCCGCGCCCGCATGATACAGGCATGGTAACGATGTGCAGCCAGGTTCAGAGCGAATTTGAGCTGCATGCGCGTGCCATACTGGGCCTCTCAGTGAATACGGATTTGCGGGAGCCAGGCGCGAGCGCTGTAATTTACGGGCAACTTGAAGCACAGGGTATAGCGTTTAGCGGAGTGGATGAAGCGTTGTGTGTGCCGCAAAGCGACTTGCGCCTGTTCGGTAAACCGGAGTCTTTTATTCACCGCCGCATGGGCGTGGCGTTGGCAAATGGCGTGAATACTTTCGAGGCCAGGGCGCGTGCGAAACTTGTGGCCAGCCGGGTAAGGCCCATCAAAAATTGAGGAGCGATTAAGCGAACTAATCCTGACTACAGTACAGCGCTAGAGCGCTGGCTGACCGTGCGTATCCATGGATGAAGATGGAAAATAATAATGCGTATCACAAAAACCGAACTGAATGATGTGCGGTGCAGTATGGTAATACCACAGCATCGGAGAGATAACGAATTGACGGAGTTACTGATGTGCTCGGACAAGCTGGTCAGCCCGCCCATGGCTCAAGCAGGGCAAATATTGTGGTGGGCAACTTTGGTATTGCTGGGCCTGAACGTGGCGGCATGCAGCATCCTTCCGAAGTCACGTCTGCCTGAGATTCAGGCAACTCCACCGGTTGCCTGTGCACCGGAGCAGCATGAAATCGAACGCTTGCAAAAACTGCTGGCGGAACAGGAGGTGCAGCAGCAGGAAATCGAGCGCTTGCAGAAATTGCTGGCAGAGAAGGAAGCACAGATTCGAACCCAGCAGGTTCGCCAACAGGATCAAGCCAAAACGTTGCAGAAGACAAGTAGTCAAGCGGCTCACGCTCAAGTGAAGCTGCGGCGGTTAGCCACGCGTCCCGCCGCAGCTTCAACCATTGCGGAAGCGGAAATGGTCATGGAAAACTTGGAGTCATCACCGATCACGGCCGCTGAGCAGATCTTGCAAACCCAGGCACAGCGTCTGCTCAATGCAGCCACTGCATCCTACGCTGAAGACAACTATGGTGCGGCCATGGATCACGCCGCGCAAGCCAGCGAATTCATCGACATGATAAAGAGCAATCGTTCCCGCAAGGCTTCGGATCCGCGCCATGTGCCAGTGTCATTACAGGTTCCCATTCCGCTGCGTGTTACGGTCAATAGTAATTTGCGACAGCAGCCAGGTCTCAACGCAGCAGTACTTGGTGTGATAAAAAAGGATTCCACCATAACGGCGGAGGCCTATCGGGGTGACTGGTTGCATGTTCAGACAGCCGATGGGCGATCGGGATGGATTCTGAATACATTGATAGAGGCGCAAGTAGGGCAGCCTTAGTGTTTTCCTGCACTATTGTGCACAGTGGGCCCGATTTCGGCCCGCACGCTTTGCTTCGTAGAGCGCGCTATCAGCACGGGCGAAAACTGCGGTTGCGGTCATGTCGTCGGATTGACATTGCACGATGCCGATACTTACTGTTACCGAGATGGTCGAATCGCGGAAGCTGTAACGCATGTTCTCCACCTGGGAGCGGATACGCTCGGCTGTTTTCAACGCTTGGTCCGCTGATGTTTCAACCAGAATAATAATGAATTCATCGCCACCGTAACGCGCTGCATAGTCAATGCTGCGGATCGACTGGACAAGTATGCGTGCTACGGCTGCCAGGATCTCATCACCGGTAATGTGACCATAGGTGTCGTTGAGCGACTTGAAATGGTCGATATCCATCATTAACAATGTAAATTCCCGCTGGGTGCGTTTAAATCGCGCAAGCTGGTCACTGAGGATGGCATCAAGTTTACTGCGGTTGTATAGGCCAGTAAGGCTATCAGTGATGGAAAGCATCTCCAGCACCTGATTCTGTTGTTGCATGGCTTGATTGGCAGCCATAATTTCGGCATGGCTGTGGCGCAGCCTGTCCGCCATCTGGTTAAATACCAGTGTGAGGTGGCCGAGTTCATCATTACGTGCTGCGATGAGACGTACCTCAAGGTTACCGACGGCAATTCGATCGGCTGCGTCGATAAGCCGTTGCAGCGGCCCGACAATCGAACGGCCCATCTGAAAGGCTACCGCGGCTACCACCATAATCAGCGCACCTACCAGTGTCAGAAACATGTTACTTAGTGCTATCCAGGCGCTGTAGACCTCGGCACGGTCGCGTTCCGCCACTATAGTTAGCGGCAAGTCGGGGGACACCTCCGCAAGTCCTATGACCTCGCGATGTGTTATGCCCGGAAAAACCAAAGACTCGCCCGACTGGGCACGTAATTTCTGCAGCAACGATCTGTCCAGTTGCAGCTTGTCCGTGTCAGGATGGCTACTGACAAGAATTCTGCCATCCTGATCCAGCAGGAGTATGTCGCCTTGAGGTGAATTGGTTGCGCTTTTCAAATGAGGTTGCAAAGTATGCAGGTCGAGCACCGCTACCAACGCGCCCATTAATAGATTATCGTAAGATAGCACTGGAACCGCGATGCTAAGCGTCGCGCTGGCGTATTGGTGGTTCCAATGAGGCGGTACGATCAAGAGGCCCTCGGTAAGCGAATTCGGCGGCCATTCATCTGGTAGTTTTACGGCCGTAGCAGTTTGCGCACTGCTAGCTACAACTTGTCCAGCGGTGTTAACTACTGTTAGTTCCCGTATCGTGTCGAGCTTTTCCTGCACTGAACGTAGATAGTGAGTCAAGGCCTGTGGATGCTTGCCGGACGTGTTTGCGCCTGCAGAGGCTTGTGGCCGGACGATCGCCGCCAGTCCGTCTATGACAGCGCTGGATGTTGACGTTACGTGCACTTCGTGAACCCGCCTATCGATCCAGAGTTCCATGTCTCGACTGGCTTCACTGGTGAGGGCGCGGAGTTCACGGGTGACATTTTCGCCGATTTGCGCTTCATTCTGTCGGAATGAAAGCAATCCCAATCCCAGCGACGGGATAAGCGTGGCCAGGATGGAAAAAATCATGATTTTGCTCTTGATACTCTTCAGCCAAAACATCTGGACAGATTCTTCCGGTTAAAAAAAGCAGAAACTAAGGGGAATTTATTTTCCAAGTATTGGATAATTATATAGAAAATAGTAGCTCAGCATTAAAAATTATTACTGAAGGCAGAATATGAGATTTTTTCAATTCAGCAGGCACTGTCAGAGGAATAGAACGCAATTCCGATTTCTGCACATGTTTCTTCTTACTCCTTTTAATGGGTTTTATCGCTTAACTCGCTGAGCAGGCTTTTTATTCGTTTCACTCGTTCTGTTACTTCCGTAATCTTAACGCGAATTTTCAAGCGATCGGGCCCAGAGAGTTCGTATTCACGGCTACGCTGGATAAGGGCGACGATTTTGGCAGCATTTACCGGTGGGTTGGGAATAAATTGTAATTGAATAGCGTCGATGCCGGCTTCTATGCGCGTAATGCCAAGAGGTTTCGCAGCAATACGAAGACGATGGCAGTCCAGCAGCGTCCTGACGGGGTTTGGCAACAGACCAAAGCGATCTATCAGTTCACCCTGCAGATCATCGAGCTGATCATCGTGCGTGCAATTGGCCATTCGCTTGTATAATACTAGGCGCTCATGTATGTCACTACAGTAGTCGTCTGGTAACAAAGCGGGTACATGCAGGTTAATTTCCGTGGCAACTCCCAACGGATGTTGCATGTCGGGCTCTTTTCCGTCTTTTAATGATCGGACAGCGGCATCCAGCATGGTTGTGTAGAGACTAAAGCCTATTTCCTGCATCTCGCCGCTTTGCGATTCGCCCAGCACCTCACCAGCGCCACGGATTTCGAGATCATGCATGGCCAGATAGAAACCCGCACCCAGTTCCTCCATTGTCTGAATGGCTTCCAGACGTTTTCTTGCCTGTGTGCCAAGCGCTTCTTCCTCCGGTACCAGTAAGTACGCATAGGCTTGGTGATGTGAACGGCCGACCCGGCCCCGCAACTGATGCAACTGGGCCAAACCGAATCTGTCGGCGCGATTGATGATGATCGTATTGGCAGTGGGAACATCAATGCCTGTCTCGATGATCGTAGTGCAAAGCAGTAGATTGGAACGCTGCTGGTAAAAATCCTTCATCACGTGCTCCAGTTCGCGTTCGCGCATTTGCCCATGAGCAATCTGTATGTGAGCTTCCGGCAACAGCCGGGAGAGCTTGTCATGCATCGGCTGAATGGTGCCCACCTCATTGTGCAGAAAATATATCTGGCCGCCACGTTTTAATTCGCGCAAACATGCCTCGCGGATGACCCCCTCGGAAAAGCGGCTAACGAAAGTTTTGATCGCAAGCCGTCTTTGTGGTGCCGTAGCAATAACCGAGAAGTCGCGTAGGCCTTCCAGCGACATGGCAAGCGTGCGGGGAATAGGTGTTGCAGTTAGCGTCAATACATCTACTTCGGTACGCAGATTTTTCAGTTGCTCCTTCTGGCGTACGCCAAAGCGATGCTCCTCATCAATAATGACGAGACCCAGGTTTTTGAATTTCAAGCCTCTCTGGATTAATTTATGGGTGCCGATGACGATGTCTATTTGTCCATTCTCGAGTCCTGTCAGTGCCTGAGTTTGCTCCTTGGCCGAGCGGAAACGTGACAGCTCTGCAATTTTTATTGGCCATTCGTTTGCAATCAGGCTGAAACGATCAGAAAAATTCTGGAAGTGTTGTTCGGCCAGCAGCGTGGTAGGTACCAGTACCGCTACCTGCGTACCGTCGGCGACAGCAACGAAAGCCGCGCGCAGCGCCACTTCTGTTTTGCCAAAACCTACATCGCCGCAGATCAATCGGTCCATCGGCTTGCCCGAAGTTAGGTCCTCAATCACAGCATCAATGGCAGCCGCCTGATCGGGTGTTTCATCGAAACCAAAGCCTTCTACAAATGCTTCGTAATCGTGCAGCTTGAAGTCGAATGCACGGCCCAGGCGAGCAGTACGCTGAGCATATAGATTGAGCAGTTCCGCAGCGGTATCACGTACCTGCTGCATTGCTTTGCGCTTGGCTTTGTCCCATTGGCCACTGCCGAGTTTGTGAAGGGGTGCAGCTTCGGGCGCCGCGCCGCTGTATCGCCCGATAAGATGCAGTTGCGAGACCGGCACGTAAAGTTTGTCTCCACCCTCGTATTCCAGCGATAAAAACTCGGTTGCGCCTTCCCCTACATCCATGCTTATCAGCCCGAGATAACGGCCAATGCCATGTTGCTCATGTACAACCGGATCGCCGGTCTTTATCTCGGAAAGATCGTGCAGCATCGCATCGCCCACCGCCGTGGCTTTGCGTGAATCGCGTTCGCGGCGACCATGTAGATGTCTTGCGTAGAGTTCGCTTTCGGTAATGAAGGCTATCCCTTCAGCGGAAAGTATGAACCCGCTATGCAGCGGCGCAACGCAGAGCATGAAAGATTCGGAACCTGCCAGAAAGTGCACATAATTCTCGCAGATATCGGGGCATAATCCATACTGTTTCAGATGATCCAGGATTAGCTCCCGTCTGCCGAGGCCTTCTGCCAACAGCAATATTCGTCCTCCAGACGATTGGTAGCTACTGGCGAATTCCGGGATAAATGTGGCAAGTCTCTCCGCCGGATTATCAGCGCGGCGGTCGATCTGGAGGGGCGGCAACGACTTGGTAAAATTTTGAGTATTGCTTGAACCTTGAGGTTCAGAAGGGATCTCAACGCGCGGATAAGATTTTAGCGCACCAAAAAAAGCATCTGTTGTGACAAACAATTCTCCCGGCGGCAGTAGCGGTCGGTCACTATCGCCGCGTAGAAGTTGATAGCGCGATTGCGTGTCACGCCAGAAATTTTCTACTGCCGGATAGATCTCATGGTGCAGGCATAGCAGCATGGTTTGTGGCAGGTAGTCGAATAGCGTCGCGGTATGGGCAAAAAAAAGCGGCAAATAGTATTCAATGCCTGCCGGTGTGGCGCCCTTGCTTATGTCCTTGTAAATGCGGCTCTTGAAGGAATCACCTTCGAATTTCTCGCGGAAATTGACTCGAAAACGACTGCGGCCGTCTTCGTCAAAAGGAAATTCGCGCGCGGGTAATAATCGTATTTCGCTGACAGGATAGACGCTTCTTTGCGTATCTACGTCGAATGTGCGGATGCTTTCGATTTCGTTATCTAGCAAATCGATGCGGTAAGGCAGCGGACTGCCCATCGGGAACAAGTCAACCAAGCCACCGCGCAAGCTGTATTCTCCCGGTGAGAGCACCTGGGTCACATGGGTGTAGCCCGCAACGGTCATCTGGTTGCGTAGGCCGCCAAGATCGAGCGTTTCTCCTCGCTTGAGAAAGAAAGTGTGTGCGGCGAGATATTCCCGCGGCGGCATGCGATACACCGCGGTTGTGACGGGGACGATCAATATGTCACAGGTGCCGCTCATGAGCTGATAAAGTGTAGCCAGACGCTCGGAAATCAGATCCTGGTGGGGTGAGAAGTTGTCATATGGCAGCGTTTCCCAATCCGGTAGCAGATAGGTTCTCAGCTCCGGTGCAAAAAAAGGGATTTCTTCCAGCAATCTTTGTGCGGCTAGTGCGCTTGCTGCAATAATTGCTACAGGCTTTGCGCTCTGTGCCAGGCGTGCGAGTGCGAGTGCATCGCCTGAGCCATCAAAATGGGAATAGCGAATCGTTGAGCCAGGTGGAGGAATAGTCAGTTTAAGTGGCATTCTGAAAATAATTGTTGGATTGGTGGTCAGCAACGAGGCCGTCATTCAAATTGGAAAGATGAACATTATATGTTAGGGAGTCTCCCAACAAGCGCTCCGCAGGGCGCGTGGCCGGCAAATTCGAGGATTTATTCAGCGATGGATAGTTGCCGGCCGTGATCCTGTATCACATAGTCCGGCATCAGACGTCAGGTATCGCAATGAGACCAATGATCCAGGATAAATTGCAGGGTGGGATTGCCATTGAACTCGTTTACCTGCATCCGATAAACGGCGTCTATGATCTCCGGAAGAGGGTCGTTCTGGAAAAATAATATAGCGTCATAAAGACGACCGGGTTTTCTCGATAAATCCTTCTCCGTTTGTGTTTGCTGTTTCCTTACCTTTAGTTTCAGATGCTTTTCTTTGACTACGCGTTGATGTTCCACATGGAAGCGGGCATTGAATGTCGGCTGAGAGAAACCCTGGCCCCACACCTGTTCCGCAAGATGCTGCGCTAAGTCCAGATTCATTTCGGATTCCTCCAAATTTCCATCCGTTTCGATGATATGGGTAAGATCGGCAGGGGTTAGCAACGCTTGGGCGGTTTGCTCGAAAGCATTACGAAATTTTTCGAAATCGGCGGCACGTACGGTCAATCCGGCGGCTGCCGCGTGTCCGCCAAATTTAAGCAACAGGCCCGGATAGCGCTTCGAAATCAGATCCAGTGAATCCCGCAAGTGGAATCCTGGAATTGATCTCCCCGATCCCTTTATTTCGCTATTGAGGCCGGGCGCAAATGCAATAACAGGGCGGTGAAATTTATCTTTCATTCTTGAAGCGAGTATCCCGATCACACCTTGGTGCCAGCCAGGATCGAATAGAGTCAGACTGTGGGCACCCGGATAACCGAGACTAGAGTTTCGGCATAAGATTTGAGAGCGAGAGGTGGAAAGGGTAGTCTCCAGTATAATCAATGCACTGTCCTGCATGTCGGCTTCGATTTCCTTGCGCTGGTGGTTAAGCGTGTCGAGTTGCTTGGCAATCTGTGCAGCGCGAGATTCGTCATCCGTGATAAGGCACTCAATGCCCAGCGACATATCGTCGAGTCGGCCCGCAGCATTCAATCTTGGCCCCAGTATGAACCCCAGTTCATACGCCGACGCGCGCCTGAAATCACACTGCGCAACTTGCAGCAAGGCATTAATACCCATACAGCCGCGTCCCTGGCGGATGCGTTGCAAGCCCTGCTGGACCAGGATACGATTGTTGTCATCGAGTTTTACCACATCGGCTACGGTGCCTAGTGCGACTAAATCAAGCAGACTGGCAAGGTTGGGTTCTCTTGCGGAAGGCGCAAATAGCCCTTTAACGCGCAACTCCGCCCGTAGCGCTAGAATCACATAAAATATTACGCCCACCCCCGCAAGGTGCTTACTTGGAAACTCACAATCGGGCTGGTTGGGATTGACAATAACGGCGGCATCCGGTAGTTCATCCCCAGGTAGGTGATGATCGGTGATAAACACTTGCATGCCGAGACCGTTGGCTGTTTCCACGCCTTCAACACTGGCGATGCCATTGTCCACTGTGATAAGTATGTCTGGCCGGGTTGCAGCGGTGGCGGCAAGCCGCACGATTTCTGGCGTCAGGCCATAACCGTATTCGAAACGATTGGGAACAAGGTAGTCTACTATTGCGCCAAATTTTCTCAGCGCACGTATAGCAACGGCACAAGCGGTGGCGCCGTCCGAATCATAATCGGCTACGATCAAGAAACGCTTTCGTGCAAGAATTGCGTCTGCCAGGAGTGTCGCTATTTTGAAAATATTCCTCAGGCGCTCAAAGGGAATCAGCCGAGACAATTCCACTTCGAGTTGGGCCGGCTCTTTGATTCCGCGCGCAGCATAAACCCGAGCCAGCACAGGATGGAGGCCATATCGGGTTAGCGTATCAAAAGCCTGCGGTGGATAACCGCGAATGACGATGTTGGGCATGTGCTAGAACATTGAAGCCGGGAGCCGTGGTTCCCAGTGTAATGCCTGACAGCTATATTAAACCGCTCTTCTTATTGGCCTGCGGTAAACTTTGCAGCAGGCCATGATTGAAAATCAATGGGATGCATCATATGTCAAAAAAGAGGAACTAGCGTCGAGCACTCTTGGGGTCAAAAAGGGTAGTATGCTCTAAAATTGAGAGGCTCGGCCTCTCTTGTAAAATTATAAAACTGGGCAAGTAGAAGAATTACGTGAATGATTTAATAGTGAGGGCGGGAACAACAGCTTTAAGAATTGATAAAAATATATCTCAGTCGGTCAGATTTCGCAGAAACCGGCGGCACCGGATCAATCCAATAGCTATATGTATGGTTGCTATATTTTCTTTACCGAAAATCTGCGTATGATTCAGTAAGCGATATGGATTGCATAAAAATTTTGTTTGGCCCCCTGTCAGGAGCTTGGCAATGAGCCAGTGGTTTTTTCTTTCCGTTGCAATTATCAGCGAGGTCGTGGCGACGTCGGCCTTGAAAGCAAGCGATGGTTTTACACAGCTATGGCCGTCACTTCTAGTAATAGGGGGTTACGCGACTGCTTTCTTCTTCTTGTCGCTCACATTACGCACGATGCCGGTTGGGATGGCATACGCCATCTGGTCCGGAATCGGTATTGTGCTTGTTACGCTCATTGCCTGGCTTGTTTTTGGGCAATCGCTCGATATTCCCGCTATTATCGGCCTGACGCTCATCATCGTGGGTGTAATCATCTTGCAAGTATTCTCCAGATCGGTCACACGGTAGCTGCAAAAAATTTGGTTTGATTCGTCAGGAGGTTTTCAAATAATTGATGCCAAGACCGTCCGGATAAGGGTCAATAGATAGCACACAAAACGTAAGGGCATTGGTGCTCCGCGGCCCACCGATTGATTGACCGATCGCTGGCGGCGAGGCTATCTCCAGTTTGATTCAACTTTCTCGATTGGGGTTCGCGTATATATACAGTACGCACGTACACAAAATAATCCAGCGGGAGTGCGCAGTATTCGCTCAAGCGGAAACATCTAAAAAAGCGATGTGCGTTGATAATCTCTGTAGCGGCATACGCTAACTTGAAGTTCGTACATATTGCATGGTACTAGTAATATCACATGCTTTTTTTTGCAGGGAGGGCTCGTTTTTCTGTTGCGGCAAGCGGTGTTTTGTTAAATGAACCCTGCCTGAGCATGAGTTTCTGGCCGATAAGAAGTCGGTCGACGCCTCGATTCCATGATTTGATTTGCGCCACGGTTACACCGTGGCGCAAAGCGATACCAGTCAGCGCTTCTCCACTTCTGACAGCATAGATAAAGCTGCGTTCGGGCAATCTCGGTTCGGCAGGCTTATTGTTCAGAACCGAAATATCAACACCGTCGGTGCTTCCGTTAAGCGGTACCAGGAGAGTTTGTCCCGGTGTTATTCTGCTGGCCCCATGAATATCATTGATTTCCTTGAGGTGACGTGCGCTGATACCATACCGGGCGGAAATTTTTTCCGCAGTCTCTCCTTTTTTTGCCTGATAGGCTTGCCATGACACCAGCGGCTTATCGTGATTCTTCAGATTCGCCGCAAATGTTTCTGCCTTATCCACAGGAAACAGCAGGGTGCGAGATCCGTTGACATTGATGACGGGTCGATTATGCGCGGGATTGAGCGCATTGAATTCATCGATGGAAATATCCGCAAGCTTTGCCGCCAGTTTTACATCTATATGCCGATTTGTTACGACTGTATCGAAATAAGGCTGGTTGGGTACGGATTCGAGCTCAACACCGAAGGCGGCCGGATTGGAGATGATATTTTTTATTGCGATCAACTTGGGGACATAGTTCTGAGTTTCGGACGGCAGCCTGATATTGCGAAAATCAGCTGGCAGCCCATTGTTAAGGTTTTTTATAAGCGAGCGCCCCACCGCGCCTTCGCCCCAGTTATACGAGGCCAATACCAGTTCCCAGTCCCCAAACATATTATATAGATTTTGTAAATAATCCAGCGCGGCGCTGGTGGCAGCGAGGATATCCCGCCGGTCGTCATGCCACCAGTTTTGTTTTAACCCGTAGTCCTTGCCGGTGGAAGGAATGAACTGCCAAATGCCCGACGCATGGCTAGTAGAGTACGCACGGGGATTGAAGGCGCTTTCAATAACAGGCAACAGCGCAATCTCGGCGGGCATTCCGCGGCGTTCAACCTCCTCCACAATATGGAACAGGTAGCGTTTACTGCGTTCGATAATACGTTTTACATATTCCGGGCGGCTGGCGTAAAAATCCTCACTATTGCGTACCTCATCGCTATTCATTTCAGCCATCGCGAAGCCGTTGCGTATGCGTTCCCATAGATCGCCCGAGGGCGGAGGCATATCAGCGGCGGACGCGTCTCTTTCCGTAATGGGTATTACCGCTTCGCTTTCCGCGATGGACGCCACCGCTTCGCTTTTCATGACAGGAATGCTATCGGATGCCGTACGTGCTTCTCCCGGCGTGAGCTGAGAAATTGGTCGGGCAGGTTCAGTTGCGCTGGCGGTGAAATTTGCAGTTATCAACACCAGGCAGGCGGCCAGGGCTCGCGCCGACCATTGTATTCGTGGAATTTCAGCTACTGACATGGGCATCCTGTAAATTCGAACTTTTGAATGTTAAAAAAATCGGCGATAGCCGGTAAGTTCTCAAGTAAAAATAGAATAAACAAGCAATGCTATTGTTATAACAATAGCTATTCTCGCATTGTAGATTGGCCCTCAAATTTCCCCAGTTCTACTATCGGCAAAGGTTTCCACCCTGATTTGCGATGATCCACAACAACATTGGTGAAGATTCCGCCACGCACGAAAAACCTTGCGGTGAGGCGAAGGTATCTCGGCTTCAAGACACTAACCAGGTCATCGACAATGCGGTTGGTAACGGCCTCGTGGAATGCGCCCTCGTTGCGGTAAGACCAGATATATAGCTTGAGGCTCTTAAGCTCGACGCACTTTTTGTCCGGAATGTAATCGAGAATCAAGGTTGCGAAATCCGGTTGCCCCGTTTTTGGACACAGGCAGGTAAACTCCGGAATTTCCATATGAATATGATAATCTCGCCCCGGTGTTGGGTTCGGGAAGGTTTCCAGTTTTTTCGTGGGGTTACTGGGCATTCTCTTATCTCGGTCAAATCGGTTAGAATGGTCTGCCCCCAAGTATATCTTCAGGATGATTTTAAGATTGTCTCCTCGGGCTGCATAATTATAACTGGTTGCGAACGATAAATTGCGTCTCTCCAATATCAAACTAGCCGGTTTCAAATCCTTTGTTGATCCTACCGAAATTTCTGTTCCCGGTGATCTGGTCGGGGTTGTGGGTCCTAATGGCTGCGGCAAATCCAATGTGATCGATGCGGTGCGCTGGGTCTTGGGTGAATCACGGGCGTCTGCATTACGTGGCGACTCCATGCAAGACGTAATTTTCAACGGTTCCGCTACTCGTAAACCGGTGGGGCGTGCCAGCGTGGAATTAATGTTTGACAATCATCTCGGCAAGGCGGCGGGGCAGTGGTCGAGCTATGCGGAGATTTGCATCAAACGGATATTGCAGCGGGACGGCGAATCGACCTATCACATCAATAATATCCATGTGCGCCGCCGTGACATTGCCGATATTTTTCTCGGCACCGGCATAGGTGGACGCGGCTACGCCATCATCGAGCAGGGCATGATCTCTCGCATTATTGAGTCAAAGCCAGAGGAGTTGCGTGTATTTCTGGAGGAGGCCGCCGGAATTTCCAAATACCGCGAGCGCCGCCGCGAGACCGAATTGCGTTTGGCCGATACGCGCGAAAACCTTTTGCGCGTGAGCGATATCTGCCAGGAACTGAAAAAGCAGTTACTGCATCTGGAAGAGCAGTCCAGGGTTGCCACCCGGTTCAAAGACATGAAAACCCAGTTGCACATGGCCCAGAATCTTTTTTGGTGGGCTCGCAAACAGGAAGCTGCGTTGCAGCGTACCAATGCAGAAAAAGAGTTCCAGTCGTTTCAAACGACCCTCGAATTCGAAACTGCGAACCTGCGTGACGCGGAAAGACGCCTGGAAGATAAACGTGCTCAGCATTATGTCATTGGTGATAGCCTGCATCAGGCGCAGGGGGAACTTTATGCTGCCAACGCTGAAGTAGCGCATGTAGAACAGCAGATCCAACACTTGCGCGAGAATTACCAGCGTATGGAACAACAAATTGCGGCGGTGAGGAATCAACTAGGGCACCACGAAAAGCAGGTGAGAGATGTAGGTGACAGCTTGAATCATTGGCGCAAGGAGCTCAAGCACGCACAGTTGGCTCGCGAGGTCGGCAATCAAAAAGCCGAGATGGAAAATGAGAAATTACCGGTGGCTGACTCCTCCTTTCGCATATGCCAGGAGAAATTAGCGGAAACACAGCGCAATCTGTTGTTGGTTGAGCAGGCTGGGCAATTGGAAGGCAGTCATCGTGCTTATGCCGAAAAAACCTTCCAGCAACTTGAATCACGCCGCGTGCGGCTGCTGGCGGAGCGGGATGCAATGATCCAACCAGATATTGAAGAGTTATCCCATTTGCGCCGGAAGACAGAAAGTATCGCAGCTGACCTAAAACAAAAGCAGGAGGTGCTTGCACAAACTGAGAACCTGTTGCTGGATGCGGAAGAAGTCAAACGTGAGGTTGCGCACAAAACGCAGGCGCAGGCACAACAGATTATTGAAGCGGAGGCCCGGTTCAGTGCCTTGCAGCGCTTGCAGCATCGACTCGAAGGCAGCGAAGGGCTGAGCGCGTGGCTGGTTAAATACAAACTTGATACATTACCGCGTTTGTGGCAAAGCATCCAGATTGAAAAGGGATGGGAAGACGCGCTTGAAGCAGTGCTACGCGAGCGTCTTAACAGCGCGCAACTCGAGCAATTGGATTTGGCCCATGATTGGGTAGGTGATCCGCCTCCGGGAAAATGGGTGTTATTTGAATCGGGGAAATTACCAGCGCAGGGGGAGCAGGCAAAAGATACTGCGGAGAAGGGTAGCGATGGCTGGATGCCTTTGCACGGGTATCTGACTTGCGGCAATGCAGGAATAAAATCCGTGCTGGACGAATGGCTTAGTGGAATATTTGTGGTCGAGGGTTTGCGGGACGGGTTCGTACGTAGAACAACACTTTCTTTTGGCGAGATGCTGGTGAGTCGTGAGGGCCATATTTTTACGCCTCACAGTCTTACTTATTATGCACCTGATACACAATTGCACGGGGTACTGGCGCGGCAGCGGGAGATGGCGCAGATTAAAATCGAAACGGACGCACTGAGGGCCAGCCTCTCGGTCGAGAAATCCGCCCTGGAGACAGCGGAAGAATATTGCCGCGACCTGGAGTCATCCGTATCAAGCTTGCGTTATGAAACTGGACAACTCCAGCAACAGCAACATGATGCGCAAATCCAGGTGTTGAAGCTCACTCAGTTAACCGAGCGTGCGAACCAGCGCCGCAGCCAGATTGATGGCGAGTTGATGGAAATCGAGCACCAGGCAGTGGCGGAAACTGCCCGGAAGCGGAACGCCGAAATAAAGCTGACGGAATATCAGGTTCAAATTAAGGTCTTACAGGAACGGGCGCAGAGGGAAAAACTGGCGGGCGAGGTAGCGGAACAGTTTCTTCGCGCTCAGCGTCAACTGGCGCAGAACGCGGTGACGGAAATGCAGGAAGCAGCGTTCCACGAAAAAACCTGTCAGAACAAAATCGCCGAGATGGAGAATTCTGTCCATATCATCAATGGAAATGTTGTTGAACTCACCGTCAATCTGCAAAAATTGCAAGTTGATCAGGGCTCTTTTGATGAAACCCAATTAAATAGTCGTCTCCAGGAAGGGCTGTCGCTGCGTGAACAGCGGGAACAGAGGCTGGCAGGAGTACGTAATGCCTTGGAAGAAGCTGCTGGTGATTTGCGTAAAGTAGAGCAGGAGCGCATGACTTCCGAACAAAAGTTGCATCCATTGCGAGAATCCATTAACCAGGCACGTCTCAAGGAACAGGAAGCAAGAATCACCGAGAATCAGTTTGGCGAGCAGTTAAAGGAGGTGGGAGCTGACGAAGAAGAATTGATACGAGCCCTTGGAAAAATGCGCCCTTCTGCATTGCAGGCCGATATCAATCGCCTTAATATCGAAATAGCCGCCTTGGGAGCGGTTCATCTTGGTGCGTTGGAGGAATTGCAATCTTCCCAGGCGCGCAAGACATACCTCGATTCACAATCGCAGGATTTACAGGAAGCGATCGAGACCCTGGAAAATGCAATTCGACGGATAGACCGTGAAACTCGCGAACGTCTGCTGGAGACTGTCGACCAGGTCAACGGCCATTTGAGTGAAATGTTTCCTACTATATTCGGTGGCGGACAAGCAAAACTGATATTAAGGGGGGAAGAGATTCTTGATTCGGGCATACAAATTTTTGCGCAGCCGCCGGGTAAAAAGAATAGTTCCATCCATTTGCTATCGGGCGGCGAAAAAGCGCTCACCGCCCTGGCATTGATATTCTCATTATTTCAGCTCAACCCAGCGCCGTTTTGCCTGCTGGATGAGGTGGATGCTCCGCTCGACGACAGCAATACCGAGCGTTTCTGCAATCTGGTAAAGAAAATGTCGCGCCATACCCAGTTCGTATTCATCAGTCACAACAAAATTACTATGGAAATGGCGCAACAGCTGATAGGTGTCACGATGCAGGAACAGGGTGTTTCGCGGGTGGTCGCAGTGGAAATCGACGAGGCTGTCAGATTAAGTGATACGGCCATGGCGACTTGACCGGCATGGTAAACATGAGCGAATTGCAGATCAGTCTGATCGCCATAGGTTTCGTCGTGGTTATTGGCGTTATTTTCTTTAACTGGATGCAGCAGCGGCGCTACCGGCGTGGCGCGGAAGAGGCATTTGCACGTAAACATGAAGATGTGCTGTTGAGAACGGACAAGCCTGTCGCGGAAGATGAGCGGATCGAACCGCAACTCGGCGCAGAGATAGTACAGGTACAGGTACAGGAAATATTTCAGGAGCTTCAGACGGAGCCCAATGCGGAATCAGCCAAGCTGTCCGAAATTGCCCAGCCAAATCCGGAATTGATTCCCGTAGTGCCTGCGCCGCCCACATTGATTGAGCAGGTGCCGGTTAATGACGAAAGCGTCGTGGACGTGGTAGATTATATAATTCGCATCCATGCCGAAAAATTGATAGCAGATTCGGATCTAAGGGAGGTATTGCAGCGAAAATTCGATTTTAGCAAACCGGTGCGGTGGCTGGGGCAGAGGAATACAGGCGAGTCCTGGGAAGAGATAACAATAGAGACTATTGGCAAGGGCGGCTATGTTAACTTGAAGGGCTGCCTGCAACTTGCCGATCGCGCCGGTCCCGTGAGTGAAGTAAGCTTGTCCGAGTTTCGCGATATGGCGCAAAACTTTGGGGCGCACGTGAATGCGGTCGCGGATTGCCCGGATGTCCGAGCCACGCATGCCCACGCACTACTGCTCGATCACTTTTGTGCGGAAGTGGACATCATGATCGGCATCAACATCATCAGCAAGGATACTCATCCATTTACAGGTGCCAAGATTCGCGTTCTGGCGGAGTCATCGGGCTTCGAACTGGGGGCGGACGGTGTGTTCACTTACCGCAATGAAAACACGGCTGTTTCGTTTTCCCTCAATAGCCATGGACCTTCTCCCTTTCTTGTCGGCAATTCGAGAACGCTTACGACTCACGGTATTACTTTTCTGCTTGATGTACCCAGAGTAGCGAATGGCGAGAAAATTTTTGACCAGATGATGCATTTCGTCGGCGTCTTTTCCGATGCTCTGGGCGGTATAATGGTGGACGATAATCGTGTTCCTCTAAGTGATAGCGGCATCGGCAAAATCAAACGGCAATTGAGCACTATTCAATCCATGATGATGGCGCGCAACATTCCCCCGGGTGGCAAGGTTGCGCTAAGGCTATTTCGTGAATGAGTGCTCCGGCTGACATTTGGCATCAAGTGCGGAAATTGCGCAATGCCATCGAATTTCACAATTACCGTTATCACGGATTGAATGCGCCGATTATTCCGGACGCTGAGTTCGATAAGCTGTTTCGCGAATTGGAAGTTCTTGAACAACGTTATCCCCAGCTCCTTTCGCCTGACTCCCCTACCCAGCGAATAGGCGCCGTACCGCTCAAAACATTCTCACAGATTATTCATCGCACGCCAATGCTCTCCCTCGGCAATGCGTTTGAGGCGGCAGAGGTGGAAGCATTCGACCGGCGTGTGCGCCAGACGCTGGGAGTGGATTGCTTGGAATATATGGTGGAGCCGAAATTTGACGGGCTTGCGGTAAGTCTCCGTTACGAAAATGGTGTATTCATGAGCGGCGCGACCAGGGGAGATGGTTACATCGGCGAGGATGTTACCCTGAATTTACGTACCGTCAAATCTATTCCTTTACATCTGCATACCGGCCTGAACCTTGATGGGCAGCCTGCCCTGCTTGAGGTACGGGGTGAAGTATTGATGCTGAAAGCGGATTTTGAGAAGCTCAACCGGCAGCAGCGTGAAAAAAATGAAAAGGAATTTATAAATCCCCGCAACGCTGCGGCCGGATCGCTGCGTCAGCTTGATCCAGGTATTACCGCAACGCGAAGGCTCACATTCTTTGCATATGGAATCGGCACTTGCGAAGGCGAGAACGTGCCTCACGACAAACAAAGTCGCGTGATGGATTATCTTGTGTCGCTACGTTTTCCGGTTGCAGGCGAACGTAATGTTGTGAGCGGTGCAGCAGCGCTGCTGAAATATCACGGCGAGATAAAGGCTGCGCGAGAACGTTTGCCTTACGACATCGATGGCACGGTATATAAAGTTAATGATCTCGTGCAGCAGGGAAAGCTCGGGTTTGTTTCTCGCGCTCCCCGGTTTGCCGTAGCGCACAAATTTCCGGCGCAAGAAGCTGTAACCGAATTGCTCGGAATCGATATACAAGTGGGTAGAACCGGTACCTTGACGCCTGTTGCACGACTGAAGCCGGTATTTGTGGGCGGCGTTACCGTGACGAATGCAACGCTGCATAACGAGGATGAAATCAGGCGTAAGGACGTGATGATTGGTGACAGCGTAATCGTGCGGCGGGCGGGCGACGTGATCCCCGAAGTGGTGGCTGTAGTAGAGAAGGAGAAGCGACTACCTAATGCCAGGCCGTTCGTCATGCGTGACCACTGCCCGGTATGCGGCGCAAAGGCAGTGCGCTTGCCTGGCGAGGCGGTAACGCGCTGTACCGGCGGATTATTCTGTCCGGCGCAACGGAAGCAGGCGATACTGCATTTTGCTTCGCGCCGTGCCATGAATATCGATGGCGTGGGAGACAAACTGGTGGAGCAACTGGTGGATAATGCGATTGCCAGAACACCAGCGGATCTTTACAAGCTAGGTATAACTGCGCTCTCGGCCCTTGGGCGCATGGCAGAGAAATCTGCGGGTAACGTGATAAATGCTATTGAAAAAAGCAAAAGCACCACGCTGGCTCGATTCATTTATTCGCTGGGTATCCGCAATGTGGGCGAGACAACTGCCAAAGATCTGGCGCGGTATTTCGGTAATCTCGATGGATTGATAAAGGCGGATGCGGAACGCTTGCAGCAAGTGCCCGATATCGGACCTGTAGTGGCCGAGAGCATTATCGATTTTTTTGCCGAGCGGCACAATCTCGAAGTCGTTGAGCAATTGCGGGCGGCTGGAGTACGATGGGAAGAGGGCGCAGGCGTAAGTCAGGTGGTGCAGGCCAGCTCCGGTCAAGCGGGTCGTTTCAGCGCCGGTAAACTCGGTGGCGAAACGTTCGTACTGACAGGAACTTTGCCCAACCTGGCTCGGGATGATGCCAAGCAGAAAATCGAAGCCCTTGGAGGAAAAGTAGTGGGAAGTGTTTCGAAGAAAACTGATTATGTAGTGGCAGGTGCTGATCCCGGAAGTAAGCATGACAAAGCTGTTGAGTTGGGAATAGCCATCCTCGACGAAGAAGGACTATTACAATTGCTGCAAGATTCGCACGCCGGTTTACGTTCAATTTCCTCAAACCATTAATCGAATACGTTCATGCCAAAAATAACTAAAGCCGTTTTTCCCGTGGCAGGTATGGGCACACGTTTTTTGCCCGCCACCAAAGCCAGCCCCAAGGAAATGATGCCGATCGTAGATAAGCCGCTGATTCAGTATGCGGTAGAAGAGGCTATTACCGCGGGCATCACTGAAATGATTTTTATCACGGGCCGCAACAAGCGCGCCATCGAAGATCACTTCGATAAAGCATACGAAATGGAAGCGGAGTTAGAAGCACGGGGCAAAAGCGATACGTTGGAAATGCTGCGAAGCATTTTGCCAAAAAATATTTCTTGCATCTATATACGGCAGTCAGAAGCCTTGGGATTGGGACACGCCGTGTTATGTGCACGTCCCGCAGTGGGCAACGAACCGTTTGCCGTGCTGCTGGCAGACGACTTGCTCGCCGGTGACGACCCGATCATGCGGCAGATGGCAGGGGTATATGAGCAGAATGGCTGTTCGATATTGGCCGTACAAAATGTCGAACCGGCAGATACGGTGAATTATGGCATTGTGAAATGCGGGCCGGGAATGAATGGATTGCATCCCATAACAGGGATCGTGGAAAAGCCGGCACCCGAGGACGCGCCTTCAACTCTGGGTGTGGTAGGCCGCTATATCCTCACCCCAAAAATTTTTGAGCATTTGGAAAAGGTCACGCCGGGCGCGGGTGGAGAAATCCAGCTTACTGACGGTATAGCCTCATTGTTGAGGGAAGAACGAGCGCTGGCATATGAGTTTTCTGGAATCCGTTATGATTGCGGAACTAAGATAGGTTACCTTAAGGCTACCGTTGCACTGGCGCTAGAGCATTCTGAAGTAGGCGAGGAGTTTGCCCGCTACCTAGATGCTCAAGGTTATCGCATCCCTTTCTGATTAAGGTCATGAAATTTATTTTTGCGTATATTGTCTGATATTCCATATTGATGCTTTCTTCTAGAGAGGCAAAGGAAATACTGGAAGCGGCTGAGCCAATATTTTCTGCTGCCGTCATATCACAGACCATCAGCCGAATGGCAGCGGATATTACTATAAAGCTATCGGACCAGTATCCGTTGGTATTATGCGTAATGGGTGGGGCGGTGGTATTTACGGGGCAATTGCTGCCGCTGCTGGAATTTCCACTCAGTTTCGATTATCTTCATGTGAGCCGCTACAATAACGAGATTCTTGGTGGCGAGATTAATTGGAAAGTGGCGCCCCAAGAAAATGTGCAGGGCAGGGTGGTGCTGGTGCTGGATGATGTCCTTGACGAAGGAATTACACTTGCCGCGATTCGCGAACGGGTTCTGAGCTACGGTGCGGCAGCATTTTACAGTGCCGTTCTTGCTGAGAAGGATATTGGTCGACCTAAGCCTGTCAGCGCGGATTTTGTTGGTCTGGTGCTGCCTAACCGTTATGCGTTTGGTTTTGGAATGGATGTACATGGTGCATGGCGGAATTTGCCAGCGATATATGCATTGAAAGATCATTGAAAAATGATTAACGAGTTTTCCTAAACCCGCAATTCTTTCCAAGAGACATTGAACGGCGCTTAGAAATTCAAGGCGCAGATTCAAAGCCGCGAGGAGGGGTATTGCGATAACAGGAAGTGTTTCAGGATGGGCGTTCTCTCAACAATCGGTATTTCCCTATTTCATCCGCTTTCTGAAAATATGCTTGCAATTATCGGCGGTACCGGTATGACCAAACTCGCCTGCCTTGAAATATCACATCGGCGAATTATGAGAACACCTTATGGTGAGCCATCTGGTCCATTCACTTTTGGTAAAATTGGTAACAATAAGGTTGTATTTCTTGCGCGGCACGGCTACGGTCATACCATTCCACCGCATGCGGTAAACTATCGCGCCAATTTATGGGCGCTGCATTCATTGAATCTGTCACGTGTGATATCGGTTGCTTCGGTAGGCGGGATTCGTGCCGATTTTACGCCGGGCATCGTTGCCATTCCTGATCAGATCATTGATTACACTCATGGCCGTCAGTATACTTATTACGAAGGCATAGACAGGCCCGTTACGCATATTGATTTTACCGAACCATATTGCCAGATAACGCGTAAATGCCTGCTGGAGGCGGCTAAATGGTCGAATGAACAAGTAATTGATGGTGGGGTCTACGGTGCTACCCAAGGGCCCCGACTGGAAACCGCGGCGGAAATAAACCGGCTGGAGCGGGATGGAGTTGATATGGTGGGGATGACTGGCATGCCGGAAGCAGTATTGGCTAAGGAACTGGCTCTATGCTATGCGACCATCGCGGTGGTGGCCAACCATGCTGCCGGCCGCGAAACAAGCGCTCATGCCATAAGCCTGGAGGATGCTCATGCTGTTCTGGAAAAAACAATGATTGGTGTCAGGAATATTCTTGAGCGTATGGTGGAATTAGATGGCGATTAGACCTGTATTGAGAATGGGTGACTCTTGCTTACTGGAGGTCGCCCGGAAAGTCACGGAATTCTGTACTCCCGAGCTTGATGCCCTGATCCAGGATATGCACGAAACGATGGAAGCACTGAATGGTGCCGGGTTGGCTGCGCCCCAGATTGGAGTCAGCCTTCAAGTGGTGATTTTCGGCGTGAAGCATAATCCACGCTATCCCGATGCGGACGAAATACCCTACACAGTATTGTTGAATCCAGAGTTGTTGCCCCTCACAGAAGAAATCGAAGAGGATTGGGAAGGCTGCCTCAGTGTTCCCGGTCTGCGCGGTATCGTGCCACGTTTTACCAAGTTGCGCTATCGAGGCTCGGATCAGTACGGCAGGTCTCTAGATCGCACCGTAGATGGATTCCATGCCCGTGTCGTGCAGCATGAATGCGACCATTTGCAAGGTATTCTCTACCCTATGCGTATCAAGGATTTCCGTACATTCGGTTTTACCGACGTTTTGTTTCCAGGTCGGGCGCCAATGGACGAATAGGGTAAGAGAATAGGTTGCCGGAAACAGTCAACTCAGGGCGACTTGGCACGTAGTGCCGGGAGGCAGAGCATATAAGCATATTATCTATCGGATATCAGTGAACGTGGGCGTACACGTTATCCGTTATGGCCAATCTGCTTCTTATCCATTCTCCATTCAGAGCAGACGAGTTGTTGTGCTAACAATTGAGCCAGATTGCGAGCGCTCCGTTTTCCGCTCTCAACAATAATATGTGCTGATTCGCGGTAAAGCGGGTCACGTTGAGCATAGAGCTCAGCCAGTTTCCTGCGAGGATCCGGCGTTTGAAGCAATGGACGGTTTTTGTCTTGTCGAGTACGCCGCCATAAATCATCAACCGTCGCTCGCAGATAGATTACTGTGCCGTTACGCATTAACATTTTACGATTATCGATATGTAGTACAGCGCCACCTCCCGTGGCGAGTACGATATTTTCGATTTTCACAAGCTCTAATAACATTTCTGTTTCGCGCTTGCGAAATCCGGCCTCGCCTTCAATTTCAAAAATTACCGGTATACTGACCCCAGTTCGCTTCTGGATTTCACGATCTGAGTCAAGAAACGTTTTATTCAGGAAGCTGGCCAGAAATTTTCCAACAGTAGTTTTCCCCGCGCCCATCATGCCCACGAGAAAGATATTACCGCGCATCTCATCTGTGTCATCTGTGCCGTTATTTAACGCCACTGTCGTATTATTGGAATTCATTCGCGTAATTGTAGCCGAAATGCCATAAGCCTGCGTATATCCAAAGAAATGTGCAGGGTTACTCCATTCGGTTTTGCCTGGAATATCTTGTCAGGGATGGCGTTGCGACATGCATCTTAGTTGGAGGAGAATCTGAATAAATTCTCCACAGAGATACTTTCCCTTCTTGGCCTATTAAAGATCCCTTAAAACCATGAGTTGATAACAAATTGCCATGGGGATTCGGGATCCAGACTTAATGCCGGTCAGAGTAACTGGCAATGTGGGAAGTAAACGTGGGAAATTCTGGTTCTTTCGATTCTCTTTGCATATCATCACATCATGGGCGGCGCTTATGGGTTCGTATCACATGCACCATGAGGGGCAGCAAGTGCCGCACTAGCAGTGTTCGGGTTTTGCGACCTAATATCCCGGCCGTGACAGCAGCCCCACCTTTTGCCGCTCTGCTCAATGAGTGGCGCGGCATGACTGCCCACGCGGCTACCAAGCCCAAGGCAGCGGAGTAAGGATGCTGGGTGAGGAACTTGAACGTATGGCTTCTGGGGAAAGCCTGGGCATCCTCGGAGGGGGAATCCTCCGCTGCATGGATGATGAAACGGGAGCGATAGGCAC
>JBDTDT010000108.1:0-6581 GCA_039922995.1 Nitrosospira sp.
GTCTAAGGAGGATGTTATGAGAGAGTTATGGGATAACGCCATGAAAGCCAAGGCAGCAATTCCCGTACTGGACCGGCATGGTAAGGAGACAGGGTTGTTCAACGCCAATTTTGCAGCGTCGAATCAAGCCTTACAGCTGCTGGGTAAAGAACTAGGAATGTTCGCTGAGAAGAAGGAAGCGCCTCCTGAAGAACTTGCGAATAAGTCAATTGAGGAGCTACACCAGATCGTTATGGAAAAAGCTTACAAGCTCGGACTCTCGCTTACGCCGATGCTCAGTGATTATAAAGAGATTGGCCATTGATAAGATGAATTGGGTGGACCGGATCAAAAGCATTGGAGCAGCGCCGCCCCATCATTGTGTAGCGGCTAGAACACATGCAAGTTTTTTGTGTCTGACGAAGCAATTGGAGCCCATGTACGAGTGGGACATATTCTCCATTACTTATTGGCAATATTGCCAACTTCCCCTTCTTCCTCCTTCTCTTAGAGAGGATAGATGTTAAGGCTCTTTAAATAGTGGCCATAGTCACCTTTCTCATCTTGGCAATGATTAGAAGTTCAAAAAACCGCGTTATGCGGCTGCGCCAGGAGCAGACGGTTAACCGTTGCGGACTGGCAATATTGCCACTGAGGAGGAGAATTAAATAATAGCAACGCGAAATTTAAGTAGGTAGCAAATAGTGGAGTGCAGTAACTTTTACAGTAACAATAAATTTTTAAGCGACATAAGCTATTATTCATGGCTGTTTTCGTGATCTATTCGATAGACGCCGCCCCAATTAAAAGGCACCTACGTGGTGGCTTTAATTTGATTGGCTGGAATGAAATCGCACCATGGGTTCGACCAAGCGAAGCCGATCCCGAAGCGTAGAGATGGCTAGATCGCTTTTGAGGTGAGATAGACCGATAGACCACCCAAGCTCTAAAGACGAGGAGCCGCCAATCCAGAAAGACGTTTAGCATCTGCCGGATCCTGTCCGGAAAATTGAAACCAGTCGGTTCTCGTTCTCCGGCTAGCTGCCCAGTCTCGTTCACGTTCTTCCGGAGTTTTTAGCGCATTGAGTTTGTCCTGCGCTTCCCGCGAAGCATCTACAATAGGTTTCCACTCTTTTATGGCACGTGGAACGATGGTGAAACCAGAAACAGTTAAAAAGACTTCGTTATTTTTTGGAAATTTTATATTGGGAAGGCTTTCCCATCCGATGGACCAGCAAATAGGCTCCTTATTCAATACTTTCCCTTCACTCGACTCCATATTTGCCACGAACCAGGGAAGTACGCAGGCATCGCTATTCGTATTGGTAAGGTAGAAATAATTGGGTTTGACGTCGCCTTCATTGACAAATAAAGCGTACCAAATGTTGGTGGCATGGGCCGAACCGCATGCCAACGTTAGAAAAAATAGAAGATATTTCATGATAATCTCCTAAGCGATTCAATATGGCTGAAAAGATCGGATCAAAGTCGTTTCCTCGCAAGAGGACCTTTTGTTAACGGCAACGCTCGTCGTTTGCAGACAGCAATGTATTATATTCTCATAAGAGTATCAGAATACCCGATTTGACTGGAATCATCCAACCCGTGGAAAATCCCGATTTAGACTGGCGTGATACACGCCGGCAATTGAGGTGATTTTAAAAAAGTATTTATGAGTGCTAGCCAATCCGCAACCAGAAAATATTAAATGATCCTCCTGGCGACGGAGCCAGCGTCTCGAAGATAGCCGAGCTTGTGCTGTGGTGCACTAAAAAATATGCCCCTGAACGGGGCATATTGGATGGGGCGTAGCACCATGGCACTGCGGCGCGCGACTCGATAACAGACAATGATCCAATTTCGGCAGCTGGACGGAATTTGACCGGATGCAGCTTGACCTTGATTTGGGTGTTAGTCTTTCTTGATTTTAATATTGTTCTTGACGGATTTTACCCCTTCCGTTGCATGCGCAATCGAATGGGCTTTATCCGAGTCTGCTTTGGATGGTGCGGTGCCGCTCAACCATACATTGCCATTGTCGTCCGTATCAACTTTTATGTTCGTGAGGGTGGACATTTTCTCTTCGGCCAGCTTGGTTTTTATCTTGGCGGTTATTACCGAATCCTTGACGAAGGTCTTGGCGTGGGCAGCCGTGTCTGAATCCTCCGCGTGGCCTGCAATAGGTGCAAAGCACATGGCAACTGCCAGGCAGGTTGCGGCAAGTTTAATTTTCATGGTTTTCTCCTTAGTGTGTAGTGGGAGTTCGAATAATCTCATGTACTTCCAAGCTCGTCGGTACGGCAGCATACATAAGCGTTGCTGCAGTGCTTGCCGAATGCACACCGATACCAGTTTCTGCGGGATTCAATATCTTGTCGACGCAAACACATCCCCTCCCGCGAAAGAGTTAAACTTTCACTTTATCAGGAAAAATTACTGGAATAGAAGCTGGACGGATGCGCTGAAATACGCACTATGAGTAAAGACGCTGCTCGCAAAATTTACGCCGATCCAAACAGAATGATTTGAATCCCGCCTCAAAAATAGAAAATCCATGAAAAGCACTCTCCTTTTAATAATATCTTTGCTGGCCGGTTGTGGCTTGATGCTGACCGATACGGCGCCCGCTATCACGGAAGACGGCTCCCGCATCTACTCTATTACCAGCATGTATGATGGAGAAACGGGATCAAGGGATCGTGCGTCGGCAGCAATGATTATCGATGCCACTAATCTGTGCAGATCAGGCTTCACGCGACTTTCGGAAGAGTCGCGCCCAATCATGAATGGGATCGGTGAGGTAACATCCACGCGCCTTATTTGGGAAATCAAATGTGATATCAAGCCTGCGGAAGCATCGCAATAGGCTGATCGAAATCAACTCGAGCGAGTCGGGCGGCTTTTTATATGGCCAACCCCGGATTATTTAAAGAGATAATGCTCCAAACGCCTCATTCACTCCGCATGGTTGCAACTTCCCTGATTGCTTTAATGAACTTCGGCAGGTTTAGGTAATTGCCCATCCGCATGCACCCTTTCAAATGATAAATGCTTAGCAAGTCTCGGGAAAACAAGCGCCTGGGTTTTCAAGTGTTGGCGCTTGCCAGTTTTACCGTATTCACGCTTTTCTTATGGCAGGGGCATAAAGGGTTCAGTCTGTGGGATGAGGGTTTTCTCTGGTATGGTGTGCAGCGGGTGATGCTGGGCGAAGTGCCCATCCGCGATTTCATGGCATACGATCCGGGCCGCTACTATTGGTCTGCCGCGCTCCTGGGTTTGTGGGGGGATAATGGCATCATGGCCCTGCGGAGTGTGGTAGCACTCTTCCAGGCGATGGGGTTGTTCATTGGGCTGCTGCTCATCGCCCGAAGCGTAACAACCCCGAGTTTTCCTTATCTGTTACTTTCAGCAATTACGTTGGCGGTGTGGATGTATCCGCGCCACAAACTGTTCGATATTTCCCTATGCATTTTGTTGATGGGGGTACTGGTTCTGCTCGTGCAGCATCCCACAGGCCGGCGTTATTTTCTCACCGGTCTGTGTGTCGGTTTGGTGGCCGTTTTTGGACGCAACCATGGCGTGTATGGTGTTGCAGGCAGTCTCGGGATCATGGCCTGGTTGGCTATCGAACGAATGGATGCCCCGAGGCCCGCCAAGGGATTTGTGTTATGGGCGATAGGCGTAGCGGTGGGTTTTACGCCCCTCTTGCTGATGTTATTGCTTGTGCCGGGCTTTGCCGCAGCTTTCCGGGAAAGCATACTCTTTTTCTTCGAAATCAAATCCACTAATCTTACCCTGCCAGTTCCCTGGCCCTGGCGGGTAGCGTTCGGTTCAGTAACCGTTGATGAAGCGATTCGCGGGGTTTTGATCGGCCTGTTTTTTATTGCGATGGTGGTTTTTGGCGTAGTCGCTATCGCATGGGGCATTTGGCAGCGAATTCACAGGCGGGCTGTCTCGCCGGCGCTGATCGCCGCTGCCGCCCTGGCATTGCCCTACGCGCATTATTCGTATTCACGGGCCGATATAGGCCACCTCGCTCTTGGTATCTTTCCGTTCCTGATAGGCTGCCTGGTTTGGCTGGGGCACGGCCGCCATCCTTGAAATGGCCTTTGGCGCTTATGCTGTGCGGAACAAGCGTCTGGATGATGCATGTCTTTCATCCCGGTTGGCAATGTTATGCCAGCAAGCAATGCGTGGGCGTCGAGATTTCCGGCAGCCACCTCGATGTTGATCCGGGTACAGCAAGCGATGTCGGCCTTCTTCGGAAATTGGCCGACGAATACGCCCCGAATGGCCGTCGCTTTATGGCCGCCCCTTTCTGGCCGGGAGCTTATCCGCTGCTGGAAAGAAAGTCTCCAATGTGGGAAATTTATGCGCTTTTTCCGCGAAACGGGGGTTTTGAGCAGTTGGAAATCGAACGTATCAAGGCAGCCGCGCCTGGTTTTATCCTGATATTCGATTATCCGCTGGACGGGAGGGAAGCATTGCGTTTCCGCAATAGCCACCCTCTAATTCATCAGTATATTCAGGATAATTTCGAGTTGTTGCCCAATTCACCGAACCCTGCATATCAGATATACAAACCCGTCAGTGTAACGCTCTGAAGACTGGAATATCCCAATCCGGGTCTCGTGCGGTAGCGAACTGAAGAATGGGGAAAAGCCATGTAGCCTTTTATTTACAGCACTATTGCTGGATAGGCTAAAGGGGCATTATGATATCTTCTTTAATTTCCAGAAAGGAAATACCGTTTTTATTGATGCATATTTCCACATTGATTGTCTCCGTACTAATATTGACCTTCGTTGCATACGGATCCGTGCACGCCCAGGGTAACCCCATGGATAGCCCGCCGATTGGACGCTCTGCGGCGGGGCAATACAAGTCGGGAGAGACTCCAAAAAATGAGGACGCAAAGAGAAAATCGGTTCGCTCGAACGATAAACAGAAAGATAAAGCGAATGGGAAGGGTGAGCCCAACATCATCGAGAGAGATCCAAGGCATCCTCATGAAGGATCCGGGCCCGATCCATTCGGCCGCTACTAGCCTTGGCGGTGCCGTATTCTTCGCGTTGTGAGGAGCGGTTCCGGCGGCCATAAACGAACGGTCGCTGAGTTCCCTGCCAGCTGGATTTTTCGTCGCACAATTCTTTTTTCCTCAGCTTATCGTTGCCTGGAACAGCGGTATCAGTTGAAGTGTTTGCTTTTTCTCCACAGCAGCCATTCATCTCCTCCGGAGGCCGCATGAATATCAAGCAAACCTGGAGTCTGGTCAAAGCTGCTTTTTCCTCCTGGCTCGATGACTATGCGCCCAGCATGGGTGCCGCCCTGGCCTATTACACAATGTTTTCGATAGCGCCGCTTTTATTGATTGTGATTTCGACAGCGGGGCTCGTTTTTGGCGAAGAAGCGGTTCGTGGCGAAATTTTCGGTCAACTGCAAGACTTGATGGGTAACCAGGGCGCTCAGGCGGTGCAAGGTTTGCTTCAAAGCGTTAGCGAACCGAAAGAAGGGATGGCGGCCACAGTAATAGGAACCGTCCTGCTGCTGATCGGGGCAACGTCCGTATTTGGTGAGTTGCAGGATGCTTTCGATCGCATCTGGCGTGCTCCCGATAGAGATAAGACGGGGGGCATATGGCGACTGATCCGGACACGTCTATTATCTTTCGGAATCATACTGGGGATTGGGTTCCTGATGATTGTGTCGCTGATAGTCAGTGCTGCAATTGCCGCATTAGGAAAATGGTGGGGACCTTTTTTTTCAAACCTGGAAGTCATCGCGACCGTACTGAATTTTGTATTCAGTTTCGTTTTGATGACAGCCATATTCGCAATGCTTTACAAGTTCATGCCGCGAGTCAAGATTCATTGGAAGGATGTCTGGGCTGGTGCAACCGTGACTGCCCTGCTTTTCACGGTGGGGAAAATCCTTATTGGGATCTACATCGGAAAAAGTGCAATCAGCTCAGGATTTGGCGCTGCGGGTTCGCTGGTGGTCGTGCTGGTGTGGGTGTATTACTCGGCCCAGATATTCTTGCTGGGAGCTGAATTTACCTGGGTGTATGCCCATGCCCACGGATCATGGAAGGACGCGCCGCCCTCTGGCAGGGAAAGTGACACATTATCTGGAAAAAGACAGAGGACGCTCAGGGTGGAGTAATTGCCGCAATAGGCAGAGAATTGCGAGGGACCCGACTTCGCCATAACGTTCGACAATATCTCTGTAATTGGCGTGCCGACTATCGGCAATTTGCCGACCATATACTTGAGTGTTCTCAGGACTGATAAAATGTACCGATCTATTTAATGCCGAATGGCAGCAGGCATGCGTTCCAGCCGGCCAAAAATTGGGGCAGCGCTTTATAAGGCCGTTGTTCCATGATAATGACGCCACATGCTCGGTTGCTGCGTCGCGGACGCCACCATATCATCGATGGCGTTTATGGGATCGTAGCAAGCGCAGTAGGGTGGGTAAGCCCAAGGCAGCGGAGTAAGGATGCTGGGTGAGGAACTTGAACGTATGGCTTCTGGGGAAAGCCTGGGCATCCTCGGAGGGGGAATCCTCCGCTGCATGGATGATGAAACGGGAGCGATAGGCAC
>JBDTDT010000109.1:0-9362 GCA_039922995.1 Nitrosospira sp.
GCGAAACCGCGAGTTGCCGATCAGGACTATGTCGCAGCTATGACCCGTATCTATCCATTTGTAGATGACCGGCGTTATATGGTCAATGTCGTTATAATGACGAAGAAAAAAAAGAGCTTTCATGGCCAGGTTACCATCTCGGCATGAATAAGCAGTATATCCATAATTTTATTCGACAATCAGATAAACTTCGTGTGGCGAAAAAGCGCGTAATTGTACACTCGCGGACGCTCGTTTACCAGTGAATACGCAGAGCATTGTGATATGTCATTTGCCACCTAGGTCGGCAACTAGCGCTCTACGGAGAACTGATTCCAAGGATCTCGCAAGATGGAAACCTGCTTCAAGTTCTCGCAGAGTACCCCTCCTAATGGTAGGATAGCGTTCAGAGCAAACAAAACTCCATTACCGCCGACGTGCGGCTTAACAATTGCCATCAACTGGATGGAACGCACGTCCATAATTGATAAATGCCAAATATGAATAACCAACAATGAAAACAATTGCTGTAATACCGGCGCGCATGGGTTCATCGCGTTTTCCCGGGAAGCCACTTTCCAAGCTATTAGGCCGAACAATGCTGGAGCATGTTTACAAACGTGTTGCCCTGAGTAATGCCCTGAATGCTACTTATATAGCTACTTGCGACGAAGAAATCCGACGTGCCGCGCAGAATTTTGGCGCTCCTGTCATAATGACCGCTGACACGCATGAGCGCGCCAGTGATCGCGTTGCCGAAGCGGTTGCCGGGATTGATGCCGAACTTATCGTTATGGTACAGGGCGATGAACCAATGACCCACCCGGAGATGATAGACGCCGCGGTGGAACCTTTTCGACACGATCCGCTACTGGGCTGCGTTAATCTGGTGAGAGCTATCGATAACAAAGCGGACTTCTACGATTCTAACACAATTAAAGTGGTGATGAATCAAAAGGGAGATGCCCTATATATGTCTCGGCAACCCATCCCGACCGCACCGGCTACCCAATCGGATCAATTAGATTTTTGGCATACATGTGCCTACAAACAGGTATGCATTATTCCATTCAGGCGCGAAACATTACTCGATTTCGCCCGGCTGCCTCCCACTCCGCTGGAGCAGTTGGAGTCCGTGGACATGCTACGATTGCTGGAGCACGGTTATCGAGTGAAGATGATAAAAACAAAGTTTAACACTCAGGCAGTGGACACGCAGACCGATCTGAAGCGTGTGGCCGGATTGATGGAAACCGACCCTCTGCTAGCGTCGTATTGATCAGTCTTCCTTGAGGAGTACCCCATGCAACTAAAATCAAAACTGGCCCGAAATGCATTAACCATAGGTTCATGGGTCACATTGGGTCATCCAGCGATCGCCGAAATCATGGGTGCCGCCGGATTTGACTGGCTAGTGCTGGATACGGAGCACAGCGTACTGGAATTAAGTGAAGTTCAAATGCTGATCCAGGTGCTTGATGGGCAACAATGTCCAGCTATCGTGCGCTTGACATCGAATCATCCCGACCAGATCAAGCGGGTCATGGATGCCGGCGCAGCGGGTGTAATGGTACCCATGGTTAAAACCTCAGCTGACGCGGAGGCTGCGGTACAGGCTGTTTACTATCCACCTCGAGGCCAGCGTGGAGTCGGACTGGCCCGTGCTCAAGGCTATGGCGCGCGATTTCAGCAATACCGCCGCTGGCTGGAAGATAACGCAGTCATCGTAGCCATGATAGAACATATTGACGCGGTCAATGCCATTGATTCTATTCTTTCCGTTCCTGGAATTGATGCTTATATCATCGGCCCGTATGACTTGTCCGCATCGATGGGCCGACCAGGTGAACTTGATTATCCTGAAGTTCAATCCGCCATAGAACAGGTACGAGAAGCTGGACGCCGACTCGGCAAACCTGGAGGCATTCATGTGGTAGAGCCGGATCCGGATGAGTTACGGCGTAATATCGAAGCGGGTTTTAATTTTCTGGGTTACGGTTTGGATATTCGTATCCTCGACACGCTCTGCCGTGGTCATATGCAGAATATAAGGGCGACGCTATGAGCAAACTTGTTATTTCCACGTCATCATTTAATGTGGACAACAATCCTCCTCTTCAGCATTTACTCGAAAAGGGGATGAAAATTACCGGTAATAGCTACGGACGCAAGCTTACTGAAGACGAAACTATAGAATTACTGGGCACGGATGCCGTCGGGATGATCGCTGGTATAGAACCCTTGACAGAACGGGTTTTCGCGTCTGCCAAAAGCTTGAAAATAGTATCTCGCTGCGGAAGCGGTTTGGATAGTGTTGACCTTGCCGCAGCAAAACTCCACGGTATCGCTGTTATCAATACGCCAGAGGCCCCGGCGCAGGCGGTAGCTGAACTCACAATGAGTCTGATGCTGGCTGCGTTGAGGCGAATATGTCAGGTTGACCGCCTGCTCCGTATCGGAGAGTGGCCACGAACGCAGGGCCAATTGCTTGCCGCGCAGTCAGTAGGTATCATTGGGCTGGGACGTGTGGGCGGGCGTGTTGCCCGCTTATGCCAATCTTTTGATGCCAAGGTTGTAGCACACGATTCCTATGTAAAACAATCACCACAGGGAATAAAGCTAGTGTCATTGGAGAAACTTCTGTCGGAAACGGATATCATCAGCCTGCATCTGACCTATGACGCTAACACCCACCACTTGCTGGACAGAAAGGCTTTCGCAAGCATGAAACCTGGTGTGATAGTGATAAACACTGCCCGCGGCGGTCTAATCGACGAAACCGCCCTAGCCGAGGCTTTGGCTTCTGGACAACTCGGTGCAGCTGCACTGGATGTTTTCGAAGAGGAGCCCTACCGCGGTCCGTTGCTTAAATGTGACAAGGCCATCCTCACTTCACATATTGGCTCTCTTGCCAAGGAGTCGCGTCAGCGCATGGAAGTTGAAGCAGCGGATAATTTGCGGCAGGGTCTGATCAACGCAGGTCTAATGAAAGACAGGTAAACAGGGAATGTCTAACGAAATTGCAGTTGTATATGGCGCCAGCGGTTTCCTTGGCAGTCATGTAGCTGATGCACTGTCTGCTACCGGATATCATGTGCGTTTGTTTGATCGCCGTCCCTCACCTTATCAAAGCGGTGATCAGGAAATGATCATTGGCGACATTATGGATCTTGATCAAGTGATGGAAGCAGCGAAGGGGGCGGATATAGTTTACAATTTTGCCGCCATCGCTGACATTGATGAAGCCCACGACAAACCGCTGGCTACCGCCACAATCAATGTATTAGGTAATATGCACGCATTGGAAGCAGCTCGTCTCGCTGGAGCTCGCCGCTTCGTTTTCGCCAGCACGGTTTATGTCTACTCCGAATCCGGTTCTTTTTACCGGGCCAGCAAACAGGCGGCGGAACGCTTCATCGAAACCTATCACGAACGCTACGGGTTGAATTATAGTATTTTACGCTACGGGTCTTTATATGGCAGGAGGGCTGACGCACGTAACGGTATCTATCGAATGTTGCACGAGGCGGTTGAACGACGTTCGATAACCTACCATGGTAGTGGTGAGGCGATACGCGAATACATCCATGTAGAAGACGCAGCGCGCATGAGCATACAAGTATTGACGCCAGAATTTGCCAACCGCCATTTGATCCTGACGGGGCAGGAGCGGTTACGCATCAAAGATGTCATGACGATGATTTCGGAAATCATGCCCTGGCAAATAGCATTGCATTTTGACGAAGCTAATGCAGTGCATCACTATGAAGTAACTCCTTACGCGTTTCAACCCCGCATCGGCCGCAAGCTGGTACTTAACGAACATGTCGATCTCGGTCAAGGCCTGCTCGATTGCCTCAGGGATATCCATAAAACCATGCATCACTCTAGCGATGATGACGAGGCTACTCCCTTGGCCTCCGCCAACAGAGCGTGAAGACAACACATTGGCAAGCCATCATTTTCGATTTCGATGGCGTGGTGGTTGAGTCTGGGGACATCAAAACGCAAGCTTTTGCTAACCTCTATCGAACTCATGGTGAAGCAATAATGGCTGAGGTGGCGCGATACCATAGATTGAACGGCGGTATGTCACGTTACCAGAAATTTCATTATTTTCAGGAGCACTTATTGGAGAAATCCCCGCTGACACCGGATGAGGAGCAACAACTGGACCGAAGTTTTTCAGAGCTAGTGGTTGAGGCTGTCATTGCCAGCGAAGCGGTACCTGGGGCAGCCGAGTTGATTCGTAAGGAATCTGCGAGGATACCCTTATTTGTTGCGTCCGGTACGCCCGAAGCGGAGCTTAATATGATTGTTATGCGTCGTGGCCTGGCGTCTTATTTCACGGGAGTACGCGGCTCACCCACACCAAAGCATACACTGATCGAAGATATTCTGTCGTCCCATGCGCTTTCGCCCGATCGCGTGCTGATGATAGGCGATGCGCTAATTGATTATCAGAGTGCACAACTGAACAAGATAGCATTTCTAGGGCGAGTACGCCCAGGGGACGAGAACCCCTTCCCGGCTGAGGTACATACGTTACCCGATCTGAGCCCATTGCTCACCTGAGCAGCATTAATCTGCGGATTCCAATAATAAGCAGTCCTGGCTCAACTGCGATCCTATATAGTACATAAGCGGGTCACTAAATTAAATATCACACAATATACTGGCAGAGCGTAACGAATGGACTATCTTATAAAGAAGATCATCAGACCAACATTGTCCTGCCAATCAGGCTCATTTCAGTAAAACAATAACTCAGCTTGTTGTTGCTGAGGCCAAGGTTTGAATAGATGATGCGGAAAATGATTCTCACTAACGGGTTATGGCATTTTTAACGTTCGGAAAATTATCGGATATGACTGGCGACAAAGAAAAAAGCCCTATCAGAACGATTATTCTTAGCGCTGGTCAAGGGCGGCGACTGCTATCGCTGACTGAAAATATTCCAAAATGCCTGCTGCCGATCTCGGGGAAGCCAATTATTGAATGGCAGATTGATGCTTTACTGGCTGTTGGGATTAATGAAATCACTGTAGTCACCGGCTTCCAGTCCAGCCTGGTCGAAGCGCTGCTGCAACAGCGCTACGCAAATCGCGCACAGATCAATACAATTTTTAATCCATTCTTCGAAGTAGCGGACAATCTGGCTAGTTGCTGGATTGCGCGTTCTGCGATGGATCGCGACTTTCTGCTCTTGAATGGAGATACTATTTTTGATACGTCGCTTTTGACACAGGTGTTGCACTCGGACTCCGCACCCATTACTCTCAGCGTGAGTTATAAACCCGTCTACGATGCAGATGACATGAAGGTTCAGTTGGATGAGAAAGGATGGGTCAAGCGCGTAAGCAAGAATTTATCCACAGATCAGATTGACTGCGAGTCTATTGGTCTCATTTACTTTCGGGAATGCGGACCACAGCTGTTCTGCAACGCGATCGAGGATGCACTTCGGTATCAAGCCAAGCTTAAATGCTGGTACCTTACCATCATAGATGCCTTGGCTGGCAAACAACTTGTCAATGCATGTTCTGTGTCTGAACACCCGTGGTGCGAAATTGATTTTGCCATTGATCTCATAAAGGCCGAGGCTCTTTTCAGCAAAATAAATCAGGATGTAACACTGCAGAGGCATCATCACACAACTGAGCTGATTAAAGAGTGAATGGAGTCCAGCATAATTGCTGTGCGCGTAAGCCCATACTCTTGTACTTGCCAACTTGCATAAGCGTATTTAACCTGTCATCGTCAGGCCGGTATCTGTCATCACATCGAATTTTTTTAAAATATCCGCGAAGGACGTCCAAAACGATCTTATTGGCCATATGTTTTAGCCGCGGATTTATTAGCGCACTCCCGGAGAGGCGTACTTGGTCTCGACAGTCCGCCTCAGGTTGAACGCTAGGAGTTTTCCAAGCCGCTCATTACCCACGGGACCATTACCGATGCGCTGAATGATGTCCAAATCCGGTGCCTTATTGGCCTCGATAAGGCATGGTCCGTTGTCGAGCTGTGCAACATCCCAGCCAATCACCACTTGGTCGGAAAAAATATTGCCATGAGCGTATTGGACGAGATCGAGCAGCTCAGGCCAGCACGGGAGTTTGCGGTGCAGGATCTGCGCACCCGTTTCGCAATGCTGCTCATACCATCCGTCCGCAGTAATCCCCCAAGCTCCACGGGCGCCCCTACCTAACTCGCCGGTATGAATATCGACGTTGGCGGCGATTCCTCCCGCATGGAAGTTGTCGACAACGACGGTACTATTCCGCGCCATGCGGAAAACCGCATTGGTGACCTCGAATGCGCCCTTCTCGTTACGACAGCTCATTACGCGGACCGTCGCGAGGGTGCCATTGGCAAGGTCGGCAATCTCCTTGTGATTCATGAGCCGCGGCTGCACTAGGAAAGCCATGCGCTGCGACGCTTGACGCAAGCCTTCAAGCAATTCGCTCGCGGTAGCGCGGCTACCATCGCTGCGTCGATATTGTCCCGAACCCAGATAATCCCAGCGGGTGGTATTTTTTCCACCCTGGCCATTCAATGGCTTCACAAAGAGATCAATCTCCGGCAGGCCCTGACCGCTCCAATCGACCGCCGTAATTTCCCCTTTCGACACGCTCAGAAGTACGGGTGCAGTTTTAATCCCGAATTTACGGCATCGCGCCATGAAGCATGCCTTATCTTTGATGCACGCCGTGCTACGCTCCGCAGGAATGGGAAGACCACCGTTGTGGTCGCGCAGGAAACGGTAGAGCCCGGCTTTCGTTTCGAGGCGATTCAGATACTCGCCAGCATGCTTTCTCTTATCATTGTCGTGCAGCTCAAATATGTAATACCAAGGCGGCAGGATCGCAAACCGGGCCGCAAGCACAACCTGTTCATGAATTTGCCGAATGATTCCTTTCCCTGTCCACTGCTTAATGGCACGTCCGTTGAGTATGGTAAAAACTGCTACCAGCACAACAATCACAAATGGCACCACCGGCAGAGCCATACACATTGTCAAGCGCTCACGGAACTCGACCTCATGCCAAACCTCGCGCTGGAAGCATCGGTGGATAGATGTCGCTGCCGAGCCATCCTCAGGCAATCGGGCCAAGATCCACATGGCGCCGCTTAAGTCACGGGTGAACCTATCGATAATCAAGCTAATCCCCCAATTCCACTCTACTACCCAAGTCTTCTGAAACGGCTAACACCAGCATGTGCATAACCCACATGTTCATGTCTATCATGTCTATATCCGCGCTTCGGTCTGCTAGAGACGAATAGTCCCGATAAACTCTTTAGGGTGAGATGATCGTAAAATAGAGGACTTATTCCAGGATTCATTAAGTTAACTTCAGAAAAGCTATTGCCAACCTTCTTCAATGGCAAAAAAAAGTGGTTGGATCCAATGAAAGTTCGATATCAGCGCAATAGAGTGTTGTGCAGACGTCATCCGCATAGTACCCTGCGAGCAAGCATAATGTTCCATAAGATTCGATTTGAATATTCTTCCAGAGAACTTATCAGCCGGATAATGTCATAGATTTCTGAATGAACAGTTCCCAGCCGCCGGATGTACCAATCTTTAACGCAACCATGCGGAAGTTTGGAGCACCCCAGACAATAATACATCAATATCAATACTGGAGCGTTATGCTCCGCCCCGTCCAGTTAACGCTTGGTTCCCTGGTTCTGGCCGCTCATGAGCCAGCTCAAGAATTCTCGAAACTTAGTCAGGCTAGTTTTAACGAACTTCATAAAGTAATAGCACAACTGGAGCCAGCTTTAGCAGAAGCATTTAAATACGATAAGCTTAATTACCTGATGTTAATGATGGTTGATCCAGACGTGCACTTTCATGTTATCCCACGCTACGCAAAGGCAAAGTATTTTCATGATCTGAAGTTCATCGACTTTGGCTGGCCTGGAGCACCTGATCTCAATCAATCAAATAAAACCAATGCTGGCATCAACCGCCATATCATCAATTACATTGTGTCCCATTGGACATAAGCAGCAACATGCATCGTGATAATGAGAAAGAAGAAATTGGGAAATGCAAGCTTTTATTACGAGGCGATACCCAACTGATTCTAGTTGGTTTTTTATTAAAATTTTAGTATTTTAATATTTCATGCGGCTAGGTTAGCCTTTTCACAGCATTCAACTATGATTGAATACACACGAGTACAACAAAACCGACTTAACATCACAAAGATCGCATTTTCTTTGCAACTCGAAGCCGGTCACAAATATGCAATTATAAGATTTGAGCGGGTAAATCAACGATGATACAACTTGTTCTATTACGACATGGGGAAAGTATCTCGAACCGGGATGGGTATTTTACCGGGTGGAATGATGTCGCGTTGAGTCCTCGGGGCGAAGAGGAGGCAGAAAGGGCTGGGCGTCTCCTCAAGAAAGCAGGATGCGAGTTCGACATGTGCTTTACTTCGGAACTTAGGCGAGCTACTGATACACTCCATATCGTGTTGTCGGCGATGGGGCTTAATGGATTGACCACACAGCAGAGTTGGCGCTTAAACGAACGCCATTATGGCGCATTGGAAGGAATCCAGCGTTTTAGTGCTATCAGGAAATTCGGCATCTGGCCCATCCTCGACTCCCAGCTACGGTTTACCGCACCCCCCCCTTCGCTCGACCCCAGCGATGCGCGTTGCCCTGGAAATCAGCTTCGCTATTCAGATATCGACAAGAAAGAATTGCCGCTTGCGGAGAGCATGCAGCAAACCCTTTTAAGAATGCTGCCCTATTGGCAGGAAACAATCGTACCAGAGATCCAGCATGGAAAACGGCTCCTCATCGTGTCTCACCAGCATGTCTTGCGTGCATTGATAATGCAGTTGGATGGATTATCCGTTGCCAAGCTAATGACGTTGTCCATTGCTACGGGACGACCATTGATATATCAACTTGACGATAAACTGGACCCTGTTCAGCATTACTATGCTGATCGCCAACCGCAGAGTAAAACATTCAATACCAGCCCTGTCCCCTGAGCCGAGCACTATGGCTTTCCGCAGCAGCAGACAATAGCTGCGGGCGTTAGATGTATCGGGTGAAGCTAAGGGCCCGACTCCACTGAGCCTTGCGCAAAAAGATTGAATTATATTAACCTCTTGAGATATGCCAATACGGAGTATCGCGCTTGGAATGTGAAACGCCAAAGCGTATGACCCGGCAAGATGCAGATGAGGTAGCTCTGTTATTCAATTTTTAGAGGTATTCTTGACGCAATTTTCCGTAGTGATTCCCACGCTTGACGCAGCGGACGACATCGAGCCCTTATTGACCCGTCTGCTGGCGCTGGATCTGGTACCGGGCAGTTTTGAAGTCATTATGGTTGACATGGGCTCGCG
>JBDTDT010000110.1:0-12358 GCA_039922995.1 Nitrosospira sp.
CGCGAGCCCATGTCAACCATAATGACTTCAAAACTGCCCGGTACCAGATCCAGCGCCAGCAGACGGGTCAATAAGGGCTCGATGTCGTCCGCTGCGTCAAGCGTGGGAATCACTACGGAAAATTGCGGGATGTGGATTATAGCCGGATAGAACAAGCTGCTTGACGTTGACGAGGTCGGGCCTACGGATGGAGAATTAGTTGTTTCCGGCAATTGGACGTATAAATTCAGGAATCGTTATTTTTTTGCGGATCATTTTTCGTTTTAACGAAAGAACATATATTTTTTTGGAAATGGCTGCCATTGAATAACGATTGAAGCGTGCCATATTTTCCGATGGTGTGCTAGTATTGGAATGGATTTAATTTTGTTCATCTACTTTAGGGAGGTATCCAATGAAAAATATGCTGAAACCGTTTCTGTTAATATCCGCGCTTTTCTTCTTTTCATCTCAGTCAGCAATGGCGGCAGGGTATGTCGAGAAAGTGGGAGATAAGCTCGCGCACGGCATTGCCAATACAGTTACCGGGATAGGGGAAATACCCAAGAACATCATCATAGACACCAACAAGAGAGGCCCTGCCGTCGGCATTCCGATTGGGTTGTTCACCGGCATTATACATGGGATCGGACGTACATTGACCGGAGTGGTAGATCTTGTGACGTTTGTAATTCCCACCAAACCCATCATCGCTCCTGACTTTATCTGGAAGGATTTCGATAAGGAAACGCATTACCACCCTGATTGGAAATTACAGTAATACGCCAGGATCGGAGGCCAGTCAGCCCCTAAAAAAAGGGAGCCTAACCGGCTTCCTTTTTTGCAGCCAGGAGAAACGCCATTCGCATATTATGGAATACCTGGCCGTTTTCCACGCCTGAGAAAGGCATGCGCCAGGCAGATACCCGAAAGACCACCCCATGCACATAGCCGCATATGATAATGCATCATAATAATATTCTTGCACACCGGCTCAGCGGGTGGTCAACAATCATTATTCCGGCGTAATCGTGTCGAACCTTCATATTGTTTCCGTCGATATCGGCACGACAACGAGAATTCGTCTCGCCATTGAACATGACAGACCCGACTGCCTCGACAGTGGTTGTAAAGCTGCCATCGCTCAGCTGGCGAGCCACTGCTTTACCCAGGCTTTGCATACGAAGGTGCGCTTCTATAACGAAGCGGCCCAAGCCGTGCCGGTTGCCGTGCCCAGGTTTCTCGCGGCACAGAGCCAGCCCGGCAAGGGTGCAACCCTGGTTCTCAAGGATATAACGGAATCCGGAGCGATTCCCGGTAATCCGGGCGACGCCCTGACCGCCGAGCAAGCCGCACTGGTCGTAAAACAACTTGCCTGCTTTCAGCCCGCTTCTGGAATAAGGCAGATCTCCTGCGAACTTATTACTGGCTGGCCGGCCCTGTCCGTCGCCTCGAAGAATCGCTTGGGCACAGCCTTGACCGTTCCGTTGATGCAACGAGGATTGTCAGGCCGGAAATCTCATCTCCCCGGCTCTCCATGCGCTGGCTGTTTATTATTCGCAGCATTGGCGCCACGCGATGTATTTTCTTTCAAATGCGCCACAGACACTTGTTCATCATGATTGCCATCCGGGCAATCTGTTTTGGGACCAGTCTCAGCCTGGCCTTCTCTTCTTGACTGGCAACTCGTTCGCGTTGGCGAAGGGATCGGCGATATCGCCTACTTCCTGGCTACCGCTCTCAAGCCGGAATCTGGCGGCTTCACGAAGTAAATCTTCTGGCAATTTATGTTCAGAGTCTTCACGATATGGAATTGCGGACATCGATGCCGGAACGCTCCTGCAGCGATACCGGACTCACGTTACTTATTCCTTTGAAGCAATGATCATGACCCTGGCAGTGGGCGGAATGATGGAACTGGAAAACAACCGGGAACTCATTCGCCGGACTGCCATCGCCGTGGAGGATCTTGATGCGTTTGCCGCTATTCCGATATAAGTGCCTGTTTTTGATCAAGGACGGCTCGGCCGGCACCGCGGTTTGTTGTACCTGATACCTCCAAACTAATATCCCTGGCCGCCAGTACCGGGATTGCCATAGCCCGGGTTCGCCAGGCCTGGGTTTCCTGCGCTTGCCCCGCTTCCGGTCGAGGAGGATTCGCGGGTAAACTTTTCCCTGCCGGCTGTCAATTCCACATTGATTTTTTTAGAGGCCTCACGGTAGCGCGTTTGTTGGGCATTCGCGGAATTTGCAATAGATGCCGTATCCCCGTTGGCTTCCTTGATCATGCATTCGTCGTAAGTCTGAAGCTGTTTCTGCCAGTCGTTGACTGCGGCGATGCTCTTGTTGATGGTATCGGCGCTGCTTGAATTGACAGCCGGTGCCTCCGGCATCGAGCCGCACCCACTGGGTGACCAGTTTCCATTATTCAAAGTGCCGGCGTTTACAGCAAACGTAGCAGCAAGCGCAACAGGAACAGCAAGAAGAACCATTCGCTTCACGATGTATTTTCCTTTATTCGATTTTATTGATAATAGACGGATCACTTCCGGGAAACAGATCCTGCATCACCCCATCCTGTACGGTACTCCTTGAGCGCGGATTTCACAAGCCGCCGGACGCGCCTTCGGCCAAACGCCGGGGCATTGACGCGTCATGAGCGGATTCCGCAGCCCGATATATGCGGTACTGCATTGACGCCACGCACGCTGACGCCTCCTGCAAATTGCGCTACACTGTAGGCGCCCCAATTGAATTGCCGTTCGAATCAAATCCCGATTGTGAATGCTTCAGGAAAGATGATGACAGATCTTCTCAGGGCCAGGCTTGCGACAATTGACGCCGAGTGCGAAAGTGCGGCGAAAATCGAACTTGAGGAGCTTTTTGATAATTCGCAAGCCGGCGATACGAAATTCCGCATTCCCTCCCCTCAGGCAGCGGAAGCAGTCTGGCTCAAACTTATCGCCAGAAAGGAACGCGAGTTTATCCAGGAAATTGTCCAGGTGCTCAAAGCGCGGCCCGCTGTCCTGAGCAAGGAAGGGGCATCCAGCATCAAGGCGGCGATTGAAGATGCATTCACGGATAGTCGATATCTGGAAAAAATGCAGGACTTCTACCGGGAGGTAGCCGAAAAAGCGCTTTCGCATGAGTCTTCCTTCGATATGGATGCCAAGAGAATGGACCTTCTCGATTCCACCTATCGCATGGGCATCGTGGATGCGCTACGCAAAGCCCGGCGCAGTATCCTTGCAGAAGTGGAACCTTACAAACAGGCCGGCGCACCGGCGGATGCTGGTTTCCTGTCCCAATGGCACCATTATTCCAACCTGAGCCCGTGGAGATCCATTACCACCATCGTTCTGCTCAGCCTGACGTCATACCTGATCGCATTCATCATTGCAAGCGACACATTCCGGCAATTAATGGAGCGCTTTGGCTGGGCCGGTGGGAGCGGTCTGTAAACCCGCAAGCCGAAGCACTATCTTTCCAGCCACTCGTCGAGTTGCGGACGTAATTCCTTGAATGAACAGTATCCCGTCGTGAGCGGAGTGTAGCCGGCTGCATTCTGCATTACCACTGCAGGGAAGCCATGAACGCCCCATTGACGCGCCTTGTTGAAATGTTCAAGGGTCTGGCGCTTCGCGGTATCGGATTCGAATACCTCCCGGAAACGCTGTGTGTCGAGCCCGATGCCAGTAGCTAGCTGCGTCAGCACAACGGCATGGGTCACATCCTGCTGCCCGGCATAAAAGGCGGATTGCACTGCCCTGAAAAACGGAAAAATTACTCTGGGGTTGATAATGGATACCGCCACCACGCCGCGACTCGCGGGTTCGGTATCGTAGACGAATCCTTCCGGCATTGCGCCTTCGAACTCGAATGGCTGCCCCGTCATGCGCTGCACTGTCCGCCAATGCCGGAGTATCGTCTCGCGTTGCGCCGGCGGCATCGGGTCTTTGGTTCCCGGCCGCAAACCGCCCAGCAATAGCTCCACTTTCGCACGGCCACCATACTCATGCCGGATCACCTCGATCACCGGCAGGAAACCCCAGCACCATGAGCACATCGGATCAGCAATATACCAGAGGATCTTTTCGTTCATTACCCGCAGATGCTTCCATCGGTTAAATTCGACGTACGGGAAGTATAGCGGCAGCGGCACAACCAGTCATGCAGGGCAGGGAGAGAAAATGAACGGACCGAATTTCGGCCAGCCAATCCGCTGCCCTGGTCACGCGGCGGCGCGCGATGCCTTCTTGCGTTCGTGTTCCTGCAGGAAACGCTTGCGGACGCGAATGGTTTTGGGCGTAATCTCCACCAGTTCATCATCCGCGATGAATTCAATCGCGGACTCCAGCGTGAGCTGGATCGGCGGAGTCAGGGTTACGGCTTCGTCGGTCCCCGACGCGCGTACGTTGGTAAGCTGCTTGCCTTTGATCGGGTTGACTACCAGGTCATTATCGCGGGTATGAATGCCGATCACCATTCCCTCATATAGACGATCGCCGGGACTGACGAACATGCGCCCGCGCTCCTGCAGTTTCCACAGCGCATAGGCAACCGCTTCACCCTGCTCCGCAGAAATCAGTACGCCATTCCGGCGCACGGCAATCTCCGGCCGCATCGGTGCATATTCATCGAATACGTGGCTCATGAGGCCCGTGCCGCGCGTCATCGTCATGAAGTCGGATTGAAATCCGATCAGGCCGCGTGCGGGAATGCGGTAATCCAGCCTCACTCGCCCGCGCTCATCCGAAACCATATCCTGCAGATCCCCCCGGCGCGCGCCCAGGGCCTCCATTACCGCGCCCTGGTTCGTCTCCTCCACGTCCACGGTAAGCATTTCGAACGGCTCGCATTTGACCCCGTCGATTTCGCGAATCACCACATGCGGACGCGACACCGCAAGTTCGTAGCCTTCGCGTCGCATGCTTTCGAGCAATATGGTCAGATGCAATTCTCCCCGTCCGGAAACAAGGAATGAATCGGTATCGCCGGTCTCCTCCAGTTTCATCGCAACATTGGTAAGCAATTCTTTTTCAAGACGCTCGCGTAACTGCCGGCTCGTGACAAACTTTCCCTCTTTCCCGGCAAAAGGCGAAGTATTGACCTGAAAATTCATCGTCAGCGTCGGCTCATCCACGGCTCGCATCGGCAATGCCTCGGGCTGATTGATATCAGCCAGCGTCACACCGATACTGAGCTCCTCGACCCCATTAATCAGAACAATATCGCCGGCCATGGCTTCCTCAAGCTGCACGCGCTCGATACCACGAAAACCCAGCACCTGGTTGACCCTGACCTTCTTCGGCGCACCCGCTCCACCTGTTACCAGCACATCCTGGGCGGGTTTGAGCCGGCCGCGGCTGATACGGCCAATACCGATGCGTCCAACAAAACTGGAATAATCCAGTGCGGCAATCTGCAACTGCAACGGTTCATCAGGATTACCTTCAGGTGCGGGAACATGTTTGAGTATGGTGTCGAACAGTGGACGCATATCCGTGCTGGCCTGCTTCAAGTCCAGCATTGCATAGCCGTTCAGCGCCGAAGCGTATACCACGGGAAAATCCAGCTGGTCTTCGCTGGCGCCCAGTTTGTCGAATAAATCGAAGGTATGATTTACCACCCAGTCGGGACGCGCCCCAGGACGATCAACCTTGTTGACTACCACGATAGGACGCAATCCCAGCGCCAGCGCTTTTTTGGTGACGAAACGGGTCTGCGGCATCGGGCCCTCGACAGCATCCACCAGCAGCAGTACGCCATCCACCATCGACAATACGCGCTCCACTTCGCCGCCAAAGTCGGCATGGCCGGGCGTGTCCACGATATTGATATGCACGCCTGCATAATCCACCGCGCAATTTTTGGCGAGTATGGTGATGCCGCGCTCACGCTCGATATCGCTGGAATCCATCACCCGCTCGGCAATGTGCTGGTGCGCGGCGAAAGAGCCGGCCTGATGCAGCAGCTTATCCACCAGGGTAGTCTTGCCGTGATCGACGTGGGCGATAATAGCAATATTGCGAATGGAACGGGGCATTAGGCAAATCCTCGGTCAGAACTACAAAAGGGCAGTATTATATCAGATAGAGCCAAAGAACTCGCCTGTATCGTTGTACGGCCGGATTCCTCATGATGCCTCATAAAAAACCATCGAAAATCCCGACGGTGCATATCAGGACGATGACGCTGATATTCATTGGCTATCTTCTCATCCGGCTCACACCATAATCGGAGGAAGGAGGAATATCCTGTTTATACGTGTCCAGCGTTTCATTCATGTGTCAGGGCAAAAAAAACCTCCGGATGAACCGGAGGTCTTGTTGGACAATATTGCCGAGACCTTCTTGCTTCCCCGCCTTTGCTTCGTCCTTGGCAGTTTCCAGCCAATCCTTTCACTTCTTTTCTTACTTGGCTTCTTTCTGAATCCTGGTAGGACCCGTGATCGAAATATCCTTGCGGATGACGCGCATATCGATCGAGCTGCTGACGTTTCCCAAATCGTCTGTCGACCTGAACGCACCCGCTTTTGTACGATAGTCAATGATTGCTTTGGCTGTGGCGGCAGAGATGCCGGGAAGAGACTGAAGCTCGGCCTGGGTAGCGGTGTTGATATTGACGAATGCGTGGGCAGTGCCGGTAAACGCTAACATTGTGAAAAGGGTAATAAGCAACTTTTTCATGGACTCTCCTTTAGATTAAAAAACAGCAGGCAAAACAAAATTCTTCATCACAGGGCTATGAAAAACCTGAGGGGGAAAAACAAATGAAGAAAACCCCTATGAAGAATAGCAGTAATTTGCAATCTTACCTGCCTTATTTTTTTCCGAAGAACCATGCTCTTGGCCGCCGATATCGCGATGAGATATCCGAACCTGTTTATCCACCCAAGCCTATGCACCCGCAATATAATTCCAGGTCAATAATATCGAATTTATTCGCGCGGGGTATTATCATGCTAAGAATGAGGGCTATTACGCTGACTGTTGTTGCAGTGCTTGCCGCCAACGCCGGTATTGTCGCAGGTGCCCAGAGGCCAAGCAGCTCGCAGTCACCTTATGTTACCCCGACCGCCTCCGGCTGGGAGGTGATTTCCGTCATTTCCGTTGGCGATGTCGGCGGCAATGGCTACAGGATGGTGGGCATTCCCGATGGTCTCGGCGCTTACGACAACGGCGACGGAACCTTCACGGTGCTGATGAACCACGAACTTGCTTCCCGCCTCGGCGCCATCCGTGCGCATGGCGCCACCGGCGCCTTTGTTTCCGAGTGGATTATCAGCAAGCGCGACTTCAGGGTAATCAGCGGTGCCGATCTCGCCACAAAGCATCATGTATGGAATAGCGCCACCAGCCGCTACGAGGCGGCAATGGGCGCGACCAACAGGTTTGATCGTCTCTGCTCTGCTGATCTGCCAGCTTCGTCCGCTTTTTATAATGTAGCGAGCAATAAAGGCACCGGGGAGCGGCTTTTCATGACCGGCGAAGAAGCCGGTAACGAAGGCCGCGCTTATGCTTTCGTCGCCACGGGCACGAACAAGGGCAATACCTACGAACTGCCGAAATTAGGCAGGTTCTCCTGGGAAAACAGCGTTGCCAACCCATATTCGGGCGGCCGCACCATCGTAATGGGCATGGATGATTCCACTCCCGGCCGGGTCTACATCTACCAGGGCACCAAGACCGATACCGGGCTGGAAATCGATAAGGCGGGCCTGACCAATGGCACGCTCGCCGGTATAAAGGTTAAGGCAAATCCCGCTATCGCGGAGAATCTGGAGTCAGGCCCGATCAACGGCACGTTCTCCGTTGTTGCCGTGGACACGTCGGCAAATGGCGCAGCGCAGCGGGCAAACAGCCGTGCCGTCGGCATCACTGGGTTTGCCCGTCCCGAGGATGGTGGCTGGGCTGATGCAAAAACATTCTACTTCACCACCACGGGGGCCGATCCGGACAGCAGCGGCGCCATTGGGATGCAAACCGGCCGCCTGTACAGGTTGACCTTCGACGAAACTGCCGGCGGCGTCGATTATGATCACGGCTCGATTTCAATGGTGAAAGACAGCAGCACGCTGACCGGAACCGATGGCGCAACCGCTCGAAAGTTCGACAACATGACCGTAGGCGAAGACGGCAAGCTATACATCCAGGAAGATCCGGGCAACAGCCCCTATATTGCCAAGACCTGGATGTTCGATCCGGCCACCGGCTCATGGACGCAGATTCTCGAATCAGATCGAGCGCGTTTCCTTGTGCCGGCCGCACCATTCAGTCAGGATAAGGAGAATTCGGGAATCATTGAAATCACTTCCGTTCTTGGCCGGGACGACGGCAAGCGCTACTTCCTCGGCGTTATGCAAGCGCACTATACTATTCCCGGCGAACTTGTTCAGGGGGGCCAGCTTTACGTAATAAGCGCAACACCAGAACGTGGACCCACGCACTGATACTTGGCGGCATTGGTTACACCTGCTTCGAGCCCGCCGGAGGAAGCGTTTCCAGCACACATTTTCTGCATAAGCAGTTTCGGTAGATGGGTGGAGTGAAACGAAACCCATCAGCCACACGTATTTCAGTGGGATGATGGATGGAATAAAAACGAAACGCATCATTTCATTGATGCCCTTCAGTCCATGCCGAAGACGCCATCCTTCTGCCGGAGCCGCCAGAGACCAGTCGACCCATCGCGGCAAACGCCGAATCCCAATGAGGGAGGTAGCGACGGAATGGTAAAGCGCAGATCCAGAAACCGTACGCAGACGCCGCTGCCATGAGACTCAATTTTATCGAGAACGGGAAACATCGCAAAGTCGCGGAAAGGGGCGAAGATCTCCTGGTTCCACGCCTCACGGGCAAGCGCATCCTGCGATTCCGTTTTGCCAAAGTGGCTGTAGCGTATCCAGCGTGCCCCCGAAACGGGTTCATAGCCCGCGTCGATCCTTCCCCACATCCCCAATATTCCGGGTATTCCACGCTCGGGCTCGGGGGATATGCGGCGTTCGCTGCGCTGCAGATTGACCGACGCCACATCGTAGCCCTCCCCATGACCCACGATGATCTTCCAGTTGAAAGGCGACAGCGGCTGGGGAACGGCATGAACTTCAACCGCTGTCCGATGCAGTCGCTGCATCCCGGCATAAGCCTCTCCCACTCGGATGGCCCGCGAGTGGAGAATTCCCTGAAATCCCACGTAGCATCCCAGGATTACCAAGGCAATGACGGCGAGATACCGGCTGCGGCGTCCGGGCATGGCGGCAACCAGGCCAATCACAATGATCGCGGTGAAATACGGATCGATAATGAATGTAAAAGGAAGGGCGAAACGCTGATGGGAAAAAGGCGCCAGCACCATCGTACCGTATGCGGTGAACAGATCGCCCGCGATGTGAATGGCAATACCCAGGGCGACGGTACCGTAAAATGCCCGCCAGGAATAGCGCTGGCGTGAAAACCGCGAAAACAGCCATGCCAATAGCAGCGCCCATGCAGGCAAAAGGATAATCGAATGCGTGACGCCCCGGTGCAGATCGATATACGTAAGCGCACCCAACAGGCGCAATACAATATCGATATCGGGAAATGCGGCCGCCAGAAACCCGGCCGTCATGCGCGCGCGCGGCGTCAACTCACCGGGCTTCGCCATTGCCGGAACAGTTGCGCGCGCCAGCAGCGCGCCGCTCAACGCATGGGTCAGGGTATCCATGCTGCCCCGTCAGGAAATGCGCCGGATTGCGAGCTCAAGCCGCTTAAATGTTCTGGTGCGCCTTTTCTCCGCTGGTTGCTTCGATATCGGCAGATCGCGTGAATATCAGGCGATCCAGATTTTCGGCCGCCGAGAGACACCCTTCAAGAAACCGGCTGGTTCTGGCCGAACCGGATGAGCGATCATTCATCCAGTGCAAAAACACCGCCAGGTAGATGGTAGTAAGTGCGGTTTCTTCCAGTGCCCGGCGGATATATGTTGCATCCCTGCCGGCGGCTTCGCGCATCCATTGCACAGTACGGCTGACGCGCATCAATCCCGGCACCTGGATATGGATGTGTCCCGGCTCCAGCTTGCCGCAAATCATCTGCCGCGTCGTTTTCCGATAGGGATACAGGGCACCGAGCCATGCCATGATCAATCGATGCAAGCGCTGGTGCGGCGAAAGATAGAAAAAATCGGAAACTTGCGCGGCCTTGAGCATGGCGCTATCGGCCCGCTCAAACCAGGCATCGACGATGTCTTCCTTTTCGCGAAAATGCGCGCGCACATTGTCAAGGGTGACGCCCAGCGAAGCTGCAATATCGTGCAGGCGCACCGCTTCCCAGGATTTATGCTCGCCGACTTCTACCGCTGTATCAACAATCTGATTACGTGTAGCCATATTCTCCCCCGCTGAGTTATTGATTCAAAAAGAAAAATATTACGTCTCAGTCATAAACCAAAGTGTAAAGCACATCTGCCGCATTATCAATACCACCCTTCAATACTCCCTCACGCACCTCATGCGAGCTGCACGGGCTGGAGCCAGGCTATAGGTGAATTGATCACGCGGCTCGCTGACCAGATGCATGCCCAAAACGAAAGACAGATGCGATGCAGGCTGCGTTCGCCGAAGCCCGCTATACGCTGGCAGTCTGTCGGACTTGAAGAATCGAAGCGAAAATGTGACTGGGTGAGGATAGACTTTGACGATTTTGAAGGCCAATAGTTGTTCTATTGGCCTTTGTGAGCAGACAGCGGCGAAATATAGACCAGTTAGGGCCTGTTAACCCTTATTTCGCACCCGCGTTGCTACTACGCAACCCGAAGGGACGGGAAATAAGGGTTAACAGGCCCTAAACACTTTTGTAGCCGATTTCCTTTAAGTCCGACAGGCGCTAACCATGCAGTGTCAGCAGGAAGACGCCTTCTTCCAGACGGCTTAGGCCGCGTTCCTGAAAACGCGGTTCCTGCGCCAGTACATCCCGTTGCGCCAGCAGGCGTATTGCGGCATGCTCATGATAGAGCGCCTCCACCTCCCTGGAAGAAACCGCAAAGGGAGGTCCCGGCATTTCCGGCTGTGGATAGTCGAAAGTAAGAAGCAGGATTTGCGTTGCCGGCGGGAGGATGCCCAGCAAGTGGCGTACGTAATGTTCACGTATTTCCGGCGGCAGCGCGACCAGTGCTGCACGGTCATACACTGCCTTCACGTTCGACGAGTCGTCCTTCCCCAGTGCGAAAAAATCGCCGCACAGGACACGGATGCCATCCGTTTCGTAGTGATCGAATCTTTCACCCGCAATGTATTGCGGCGTACGGCCGCTTTCCTGGAAGAATGCCTGCACGGCAATGGCACTCAATTCCACCCCCAGCACCGAATGCCCCTGCTCGCGGAGCCATGACATGTCGCGGCTTTTGCCGCACAGCGGCACGAAAACCTCGCTGCCGGGCGCAAGATGAAGCGCCTGCCAGTGCTGGCGCAAATATGAATTAATCTCGTGCTTGTGAAAACCGGTCTCTTCCCGCTCCCAACGCTGCAGCCAATAATCTTTTTTCATTTTTATGCCTTAGGTAGCAATGCGTGGCATTGCCACATTGCCTCGACAGTATTACAGATTATTGCAATGCCGCCGCAATCGCTTTAAAGCTGTTCAACCCCGCTTCAAGGTTTTCGATAATTTCGTCCGCTAGTTCGTCGGATTCCGGCAAATTGTCCAGATCGGCCAGGCTCCTGTCTTTCAACCAGAAGATATCCAGACTGGTTTTATCTCGCGCAGTGATTTGATCAAGGCTGAACTTGCGCCAGCGGCCTTCCGGGTTGCTTTGCTCGTTCCAGGCTTCCTTGCGCGCATGGCGGTTGAGCGGGTTGTAGCAGGCAATGAATTCCTGCAAATCCTCGAAGCGCAGCGGTTTCTTTTTCAGGGTGTGGTGGATGTTGGTGCGGTAATCGTAATACCAAACCTCCCTGGTCCATGGCGTTTTGCTGGCAGCACGATTATCGAAGAACAGCACGTTCGCCTTCACCCCGTTGGCGTAAAAGATGACAATTATATACTTGACAAACCCATATTGATGAGGCAATATGGATTCTCCCGAACAATGATTGGAGTTGTTATGGCTACCTACTTGATTGGATATGATCTAAACAAATCAGGACAGAATTACCCTTCACTGATAAAAGCTATTGAATCGTATGGAACATACTGGCATTGCTTAGATTCCACTTGGCTTATAAAGGCAAATGGCCCCGCGATAGACATAGTAAATAATCTTAATCAATTTATCGATTCCAATGACGAGCTTTTTGTGACAGAGATAGCTCAGCGCCCAGATGCAGCTTGGATTGGTTTCGATACCGAATGTTCTAATTGGCTCGGCGAACATTTGTGAATGTCACCATCCTCCCATC
>JBDTDT010000111.1:0-5234 GCA_039922995.1 Nitrosospira sp.
GTCAACGCTTCGCGCCGTACCTCGCGGTACGCCACGCATGACTCGGGGATAGCGTGACTCGCTATGTCTTCACTATATGGGACTTTCACCCTTTACTCCTTGCCGATCTCCCGGCGCACTAGCGTACGTTTCCGTTCCGTTGGACTTCAAACCCCTATAAGCGCGAGGAGGCAGGTTTTGGAGCAAGCCTAGCTTGTGTTTAATAACGTTTTGTTGAAAACTACTCATGGGGTTACTCCTTTGCGCTCGCGCGCTCAAAAGCGATTCGCCTGCACAATGGCCCGGAACTCACGTCACAGTATCTTGCAGACTGGTGTAAAAGCAATGGAATCGAACTGCGCTTTATCGACGCTCTTCCATAGCCTTTCGCCACCCTGTCGCGGGTGCAATACGTGGATTGGTACAATCAATCCAGGCCGCATTCGAGCCTGGGCAAGAAAACACCTGACGAGGCCTATGCCGTGATGCTGCCGACGGCTAAACTGGCAGCGTGAGAATCAGCAGAGTTTCCACTTAAAATACTTAGGCCGCTGTTCAAATGAGTGGAGCCAGCTCTCACTTCAAATTTGAATCTGCGTTATATTTACAATAGCGTAAAAACGGGGAATGCCGAAACCCGATAAATAGAGGTGAAAAAATAAGGTTTATATCATGAATACTGCTAAAGGAATTACACCAGCTAACATTGAAATGAATAATGTAGTGGATGCTTTTAATAGGATTTCCCCTAATGGCACGCGCGTGTTTTATGAAACTTATCATGAGTACCCGACGACTTCTTCGGCGGAATTAGCTAAGTCACATTTTAAAGGAATTGCCGCCTATAAAAATCAGCTGATTTTTACTCATACTAACTTGCTTCCTTTGATTCATTCAGATTTTAATCCTGGCAAAATTTTGATTGCCAACAAACAAACCTCGGGTGATCAAGCTAGTATTAGCGCGATATATGATACGAACCTCTATCATTACGGTTGGTCACACCCCTGTTCTGCACAAGCTTGTGGAAGTTATATGGCAATGGGTCTTCAAAAGACAGACGACAGTACTTGTCATGGCGAAATTCATATTTTGGACCTTACCCCTTTAGATAATGGTGCCCAACCTGTAAACGTAACAACAATTAACAGTGTTAATAAAAGTGGTGACTCAACGCAACGCATAGCCATTAATGGAGTAGCCATGACAAAAGAGCATGGCGATGACGGCAAGTATATTGTTGCAGGAGTTCAGGGTCGTTTACTAACGATTTATAAGTCTTTTAAGACAGTGTTAGATCCCACTATAAAGGATGAGCAATTTTATGTAGTCGGAGAAACCATACAAAACTTTCCGAGATCAGGCGCTGGTCTGGCCCTTATAACTCAAACGAATGGTAGCATTTATCTTATTGCGCTTGATACTGACGACGACAAAGGCAGCAATAATCGTATCTACCTTTACCAATTAACGATTAATGATTCAAATGTTGTTTGTTCCCCAGAAATTGCTTCAATAGCAATGCCAGTCCCAGGGTTATCTGAAGCCGTTCGTTACGCAACAGGTCCAGCTTTAGTAGCTATCACGGCACAAGACCTAGTATGTGGCACCTTTTTGAACACATTTGCAACTGGCATTCAAAATATTAATATACTCAATACTTCATTTAGATGGGGCAAGGGGTTTGAAATAACATCGCCAGACGATATTAAAGTATATGCCACTGATCGTAATGATTTAACAACTTCCAAGTTTAGTTGGCCTGTGGATACTCAGAAAGATTTTTCACTCGTTACGTGGGCCACTATTAGTGGTAGTGGTGGTTCCAGCGTTCTGCCGCTGAACACACCCTTGACAGTAGGGGACACATTAGTAGCTAACAATCAACAATTCTTTGCGGTGATGCAGTCCGATGGTAACCTGTGCGTTTACCGGGGTAATCCACAGAATCAAGGAGCATACATGTGGGGTAGTCAGGCCACTGGCGGTGGCGGTCAGTTCTTCACTATTCTGCAATCGGATGGGAACCTCTGCACTTATTACGGTAGCGTGGCAAATCAGGGCGCGTATTTGTGGGGCACCCAAGCACTCGCCGATGGCGGCAAATTTTTTCTCGTCATGCAGGACGATGGCAACCTGTGTGTATACAAAGGCTCCCCTAATGACAACGAGGGTTGGGTATGGGGATGGATGTAGCGGGCAATCTAGTTGACTGTAGCGCCTTTTGGAAAACCTACTTTCGGGATGAGCCGGGCAAGATGTTTGATGGCTTGACGGTCACATCCAGCAAGCGTTTGGCTGCACCGGAAGCGTGAAAAATTAAATTGCCCCTGATCCAAACGTTTAAACAAATGCAATATGGCTATTAGTGCCCAACCCCTCGAAAAGGACAATTTACGTATACATATTATGGTAAGTTATTGACTTTGATTGTATTATTGGCACTTTTTAAAATAAGAATTACGTTCTATTTTGGTTGAGCCCAACCCCAGAGTTGGCATCGTAAGCAATTGAACTTAAATACATCTGTATACTGGCTCCTTCTTCTTTTTACCTTTTCGAGGGGTTGGGCACTAATAGCCAAGCTTCAACTCCGAATTCATCCGTATTGCGGAAGTAACAGGAAAGTATTAAAGACGCTTTTTAAGCCCTTTAGAGCCCTGCGCGTTAGTAAACATCCTTTTTACTAACGCGCTAAATAATGACCATCCCTCATTTTTATCTCAAAGCTCGGCTCGATACACTGTGAAGGAGTTGTCTTCAGGAAAGGCATTTGAGTAGCGTCTTGGTTAAATTCCAACAAAGGTACGTAAACTCTCATAGATTTTTCCGTAACTGCTGGATCGATAAGCATTTCTTGGCATTTCGCAACTCCCAATTTGGCGACCTGTTCAGTCGGTGAATTTTGGAAGCTGGATTCCGACCGAATCCCGCTGCCGCTCCTCGCACAAATCGTACTCGCCCAAGAGGTTCACAGGGCCCCCGGAGGCGGCGGAGCCGTGCGCCACGGCGTACAGAAATGCCTCCCGCTTCACGGTGTCTTTAATCTCGGCAAGTTTTTGCGTCAGGTACAAATAATTTCAGCTTATGATGCTGTTTTGATGAGCCGTTTGCAGGCTTCGGCCATCTCATGGTCTTCCTTATCGGCCTGCAGAAACTCCTGGGGACTGCCGACGGACACCGCGCGCGTAAAGCGGTGCACGTGCTCGATCCAGTTGAGCACTTTTTCGATGGCCATGTGCAGCGGCGGCTCATCGATGTATCGAAGGATGAAGGCACTGGAGCGCGCCGTTCAGTCGGTCTGGGTCCGACCAAGGGGCAATATTTCTGTGAGAGTTTACGTACCTTTGTTGGAATTTAACCCTAAGCTAAAATAGATCAACAAAATTTAAATCTACCGACAATCCCGAGGTGATCGCCACGCGGCATCAGCGTTCTCAGCTTGTCGCGCAACTTATTGATTGTAAGAACGCTTACGTCATGGTCGCATTAGTGCTCGATGCCGACAGGCGATCAAGTCGTCATGAAATAACGGGGTTTGTAATGCGTATGACTGCGCATCGTCACGCCTTCATCGTTCTCGCCAAGACATCATCGACAGTACGCGCCACAATGTATTGGGCCGGGGAATCCCCAACCACCAAGGCTTGAAAATGGGCCTTGCCACATTCGATCTTGGCACTTTCCATGTCGCGTAAATCGTCGATGAAAAGACTGCTCTTGGTTTCGACGACGAAATATAAACGCTCATCGCCATCTTGCTCCACTAGAACAGCCCAGTCCGGATTGTAACTTCCAAGCGGAGTGGGCACTTTGAACCAGCCGGGCAATTTAGCGTACACTTTGATCGCGTCATTTTTTTCCAACGCACCAGCAAAGTCGCGCTCGGTATTGGAGTCGTACACCACATGATCGTAAACAGACTTGGTGGTGTCCATCAGCATATTTTGTAGATAACCGGATAGCTCATTCTTCTCGAATAACTCCTGCGCGTAGTAGTGCTCATTGCCAATGCGCTCATACTTGATGCCATCTACCAAAGCCAAGCCCTTGCAGCGATTGATGGTCTCACCGGCCAGCTCAATGAATTGTTGCGGGTTGCGCTTGAAGTCATCCAATCGTCCACTATCCGTAAGAATTCTGGTAATGGTGCGTCGGGTAAGCTGGGTACGATCCTGCAAATCGGTGAGCAGATCGGGCAACTCGATATCTGCCTCATCAAGCACGACGGTCGCCGCACCGGCCTTTTCTGTTGCCTCGACACCGGCCTTGCCAATGGCGATATCCGCCTTACGCCATTGCAAACGGGTTTTGACAACAGCCGGGGCATTCTGCAATGTGCTGATGGAGTCCGCTACCAGCTTCTCATTATCGAAAGCCACTCGATAAGTCGTCTGGTGCTTGATGCGATCCCACAACGCCTTGAACTCCGTGCTTTGGAGCACAGCTTGGCGCGTGCGCACCTGTCTGCGCTCATCCGCGTTCTTGATTTCCAGGCGACCGGACACCTTGCGCAGCGTTTCGGCGATTTGTCCGCGCTGTGGCTCGAACTCGGCGGGCAAGGTCAATGTTCCGTTTTTCAGCGCCAGCTTGAGCGAGTCCTGCACCTTCCCCTTGGCGTCGATGTGCCCGCCCGCCTTGAGGTATTCCCACAGAGCCTTGGAATGATCAACACCCAGCGCCACGACCCGCCCATCGGCCCCCGTCACAGCGATAGCGGCAAACTGATGGTACTCCACAATGCCAAAACGAATACCTGTATCGGTCTCGATCTCCTTTTGTAAATTTTCCGCGAACTGCTCGTAGTTCTCGGTGGCGATGACGGTTAGCGTATTAACTTCGAAACCGCGCTGGCGCTCCCCATTTTGGTTGACGCATAAACGTAGGCCACGACCAATTGTTTGGCGACGCTCGCGCTCTGTTCCCATTTCACGCAAGGCGCAGATTTGAAATACATTGGGATTATCCCAACCTTCCTTCAGCGCCGAATGAGAAAAAATGAACTTGAGCGGGGTCTCGAAGGCAAGAAGCTTTTCTTTCTCCTTCATGATTAGGTTGTAAGCCCGCTCGGCATTCTCGCGGTTGCCCGCATTGTTTTCGGTGGTATCCGACCAGCCGCCCTTTTTGTCGATAGAGAAGTAGCCGTTGTGGACTTCTTCAGCAGCATTCGCTAGATCCACTTCGGCAAATAGGCTTTGATATACGGGAAGCTTGGCTGCGCGCCGGTACTCCTCCTCAAAGATGTGGGCGTAGTC
>JBDTDT010000112.1:0-36367 GCA_039922995.1 Nitrosospira sp.
CAAGTGCCGGCGTTGATAATGCGCAATTGCTTATCGAGCCACTCACGCAAAAACTTTTCTTTGCTTTGCTCCAGGAAAATTATTCGATCCTGCGTCACGCCGGCCTTACACTGGAAAAGATTGGGCCATTTCACCCCGATACGGTCATGCGCATATTGCAGACCCCATTCTTGCCCAAACTCATGGGAGTGTTTTTCCGCCCTTCATTGCGTGGAACCTATTGCTCCATGAGTCCGGACATGGGAAGCGGGCATACTGAAGTTGATGCTTACAACGGCCATCTTATTCGACTGGCCGGAGACTTTCCCTGTCCAATCAATAATGCCGTTATCAATCTGGTTGATCGTATCTCCCGCGACAGACTCCCTCCGTCAAGGATGCATCTTCATCACTTGGCGATGTCATTACCCGATGGAATTTTGAAATGAACTTGGTGACGGGCGGTGCGGGGTTTATCGGTTCACATCTCGTGCAACGACTACTCAATAGCAACGAACCCGTACGGGTTCTTGAACATCCTTCTGCGATGGTAAGTCATTTACCCCTTGAACACATTGAGCTTGTTCGAGCAGACATCCGTGATATAGAGGCGATGCGTAACATTACGCGCGGTTGCGCGCATGTCTATCATTTGGCTGCCGATCCCAATCTTTGGCGCCGCAATCGCTGCGAGTTCGAGGAGGTAAATCATGTGGGCACTCTCAATGTCATGCGTGCCGCGCTTGATAATGGAGTGAGTCGAGTGTTGTATGTAAGTACCGAAAGCATCCTCACCTCTGATCAATCCAATGGTGGAGCCGTAGAATCTACGCGTTTTCGCGAAGAAGACATGATTGGGCCTTATTGTTTGAGCAAATTCCGCGCGGAACAATCGGTGTTCAAACTTGCCGAAGTTGGTGCACAGGTAGTCGTATGTAGCCCCACCTTGCCCATCGGACCTGGAGATCGAAATCTAACGCCTTCAACTCGTCTTGCGGTTGCATTTTGCCAAGGAAAGATTCCAGCATATCTTGATTGTCACCTGAATCTGATTGACGTTCGCGATGCCGCTCACGGATTGGTCCGCGCGATGCAACGGGGACGGCCTGGCATTCGTTATTTACTCGGTGGACACAACTGTCGCTTGGTCGAATGGCTTCAGGTTCTTGGAAATGTCGTGAATCGCTCGGTGCCACAATGGACTATTCCTTATTCGGTGGCGCTAGGAATTGGTTTGTTCAGTGAGTTGTGGCCGACTACATCTCCCATCGCATGCCAATGACAACCGTTACAGGCGTGCGGCTTACAAAACGTTCCATGCAATTTGACCCATCAGAAACTTTTGCCGAACTTGGCTTAAAGCCGCGGCCCATGGAGGAATCAATAAGGGATGCCGTAGACTGGTATCGCCAGCAACAGTGGATTTAAGGTAGCACGGATGCCAAACCTGTGCCCCTCTTGCCGCAGACTGTTTACCGCTACGACAATAGCTATCCAGCCAGCTATAGGCTTTTATCTCATTTATGTGGCTGAAGTTTGCTAACAAGCCGTTGGGTCATGTGATCACTGGGTTTATATTTTCTTGCGGGACGTTGCGGGAAAATCTGGGATGACGCAGTAGGCGAATACAACAGCCGATCCATGGTCAACCAATACGTATTGCGAGGTGGATCGTGCCTGAGTCCTCAGGACCGTGTTCGAGCTAGTTTCCGACATTTTTTATCGGCTGAAACCTGCTAGCAGGTTACCGGTATTCGTTTGGCTCGCGATCCTTGAATTAGCTGAAGGTCCCACAGCTCGCGAATTCATTTACAGGACCGCTATCTCCCTTTCTCATCAATATGAATAAGCACTGGAAACTAGCGGCTCGTTAAGTCATCGGGCTGAGCATTCCCTATTAAAAAGGAATGGCGTGGAGATTATTCATGGTGAAATATCGAAATGAAGCAGGATGAAAAACGGAGCAAATGTAGCTGAATGAAACTATAAAGCTCATCAGCAGGGTTGAGATTGGTCCTTTGGATAGCGGCTTTACTATGGAAAACTTGGCCTATCTTGTTCGCGTGACAGTAATTATAACCGCAGCAATACGGTCCGCCTCAGCATAAGCTTCTTGTAAGAGCTCTTCACCAAATACATCGGGATCGATTTCGGTATAGTGCCAATGAACATCCGAGTTGCGGAGTTTTCGCTCCACCCCGGCACGGAATCGATCTATTCCGTTGAGAATTGCCGTGCCTGTATAAAGCAGCAATGTGCCGCCGTGACTTAATCGCGGCAATGCAGCATCAATGATATCGAAGGACAAGCCCGAACCCAGAGGGCCACCACCGTGGCGATATGCGCGCTGCGTGGGATCGACCAGATAAGGGGGATTGGCTACGATTAGGTCGAACGTTCCTTCTATCTGGTGAAAAAGATTGCTATAGCACGGTTGGACATTTGTGGCTCCAGCAAGGGAGGCATTGATCGCTGTAAGTCTTAAAGCACAATAATTTATATCAGAGGCTAGCACTAGCGCTTGTGGAAAATGAGAAGCTATCGCCATGGCGCCCGGCCCTGCTCCACAGCAGACGTCAATGGCACGGCGTACGGATAGGGAGGTGAGAGCGATCAAACTATCGATTGCTGTGATGAACCGGTATGAGTCCGGCCCGAAAAAAACCGCGTCCGCCTCAGTGGTCGGATAAGCCGAATGAAACAATAAATCATCCTTTAAAGATGAAACGCGCACTAGGCTCCGCCAACCATTTGCCTGAGAGGCAATCACATTTGCTTCCTGCATCAACTCAAATAGCTCACTTGATAGCAGCGATGATAAAAACGGACGGCTCCAGCCAAAAACACCTTCCAGATTGGTTGCCCATTCATTGCCGCGTCGACTGTTCACACGTGCATGCGTAGCAGGGGTTCCGGTAATAAACCGGTAGCCCCAGGACTTTAGCGCATGACCCAGTTGCAGCAGTGCAGTATTCTGCAAACTCAGCGCATCAGGGGATTGGGCGGGAAAGCTGGAGGAAACGCAAAATCCGGGCTCCAACTTCATGTGTCAGATTTTTGTAACGTTAAAATCATGGGGCGCTTAGCAAAGTGGTAAAGATGCGTGTAGCCATTAACCCCTGCGCGGTATGATGAGTCGCCGGTGACATCAACGTTGTAAGGAAGGTCAACGCTGCTTTCCTGCTTTCAAAAGCAGCCAATTGTTCTTCCAGAAGACGCAATTCCATGTTGAAGTCACTTAACCGCTCGCCTTTATCGCTCGTTCGCAGATGATGGTCGCGAAATATGGCGCGCGGAGCGTCGTCACGCTGTCCAATATCTGTTCCTTTTTTTTGCGCACGCAGCTGCCATTGCCTTCTCTTGAGGGTTAATTGATCTGATTTCTTGGGGACCCAATTCCCAGCGATCCAGTCGTAAACGACTTGCCGTTCATAGGCATTAAAGACCCCAAACATCTGCGCCTGCTCACCTTGCAGTAATTTCCAGAAGCGGCTTTCTTCCGGATTTCTGTGACGGCGGATCCAGCCCACCTGCTCAAGGCTGTCAAGAAACGCAGGGATTTGGGTAAGGTCGGATAGCCATTGATTAACGGATTTACCCGCAACGCGGCAATAATCGGAGTGCATTTGTGCGCCTACGATACTTTTGGTGGCGAAAATGGCAAGCAGCTCCTGGCGATGGTCAAAGTCGTCAATGATCGAATTGGTGCTCGCTCCAAGCGAATTGAGATTAAAGCCATTGATGACTCGTTGGAAAAAAGCTTTACGATTCGCTATGCCAGGAAGTGCATCGAATAGCCCATGCAATGCTTTCTTTGCATGTCCCGAAACTGCGTTGTCGACGGTAATATGCAACGTAAAATAATAAGGATCAATACCGAGTTCGTTAAGTTCGTAGGCAGAAATCAGCAAATGTAAGGGCAGTTGTTCATAACCCAGATTAAAGCCGATGGCTTCCGGAAGAAAGGCGTCCGCATGATATGCCAGCGATAACTGTATCGCGCCTTGTACGTAATGCGCATCGCTCAAGTTTTTCCATTGATCGCATCCATGCGAGGCAAGTAGTTGTTTAAAAATGACGACATGATTTTTGTCCGGAACTCCCTCGCCGAGCTCTTCGAGGTATATGCGGATGAGGTCGGAATAGCGTCCGTCATCCCAGTGTTCCAGCAGACCATAAAGCCAGGCTCCATCGACGAGCTTGGTAGGTGCCACGGATTTCAGGAAATACAATGCATGCGACTTATTAACGAAGTAGTGCCGCGGTCCGCCGGCCTTGCGCGTTTTAAGGTACTCCGCATATTGATTGCCTGCATGCAGGGTATTGGCATCTATCCAGGAGGAAAGCGCTTCCAGGTCCCGGGGAATATCAGCGTTAACTCTCTTGGCGGCTTCCAGCTGCCGGGACAGATAAATGCGCGAGCGCGCCAAGGTGAGATGGTCGGGAGCTGGGTTTAATAAACTGAAATAAATGTTCCTGGCGTTTGTAAAAGGCCTACTCAATAAAGGATATTCAACATGCGTGACCGCGATTCTTGGCATTGTTTTCCTTAAAGATATCAACGTAACGGGACCCAGAAAGCTTCAAGGGTACGCGCACTGCTTTATGTGTTCATATTCTTTCTTTTTTTAAATTAAATCGGTGCGATAGGGCGCATAGGCAAATCAATAGGGGCGCAGCCCGCCGGCGATTTCTGATTACTTCGCGGGTTGTGGTTAAAAAGTGCGTTATCGTATCGAAACATTCCTTTTGCGCCTTTACTATTCAGCCAAAATTGCTCTGTTCGATGTGCCACATTGCTTTTTCTATAAAAGATCCTGGTAATCGAGTGAGTGTTTGCCAGCATACAGAGTGAGGAGAAACCTCCAAGTAACATGCTTGATCCGTAACATATTCAACCTCATCGGGAGAACAAATGGGCTGAATTCCTGGCCGCGCCGATGCAAACCGGGAGGGCGCAGTCATGCCCATGTCCCCGCAGTGTCCTATCAATTCTAAAAAAATTCTGTTTTCTTCACGGGCACGTACTCCAACGCAATGACAGTGCGGCATGCGCTTGACGCCATTCAAGCCCGAACTGGTCTCTCTGCGCTTGCACAATTTGCAGGCCGTATCGATAGGGAAGGAACATATGTGTTGGACCTTAAGCGCTCGATTCAATCTATGTCCATCAGGTCACAGGCATTGAAAAATGTCGGCAGCCATCCGGCAGAAGCAAGGCGGAATTGATAAAGTCCTCAGTGCCCAGGCTCAGTGCCCAACTGTTCCTAGGGTAGTTTCTTTAACTTCAGTCTTCTGCGGTTTGACCGGGCAGCGTGTAAGCGAGTTAGCGCACAGAAATAATACGGCTTCAGCGTATATTTCGATACAGCAATCTTGCTGGATTAAATATTTAGGAGCGATCATGGGCAATATAGCTACCTTGAAGGAGATGACCCGGATGACATTACTCGCGGGTCTGATGTGTGGTGTCGTCGGTTTCGTTCATGCGCAAGCAGGCGCTGGTGGAGCTGCTGGTGCTGCTGGCGGAGCCGCTGGTGCTGCTGGTGCGGCTGCTGCAGGGCAAGCGGGCGGTGGTGGAAATGCCGGGCAAGCTGGTCCCGGGGGTGGAGGGGGTGGCGGCATGTCAAGCGGCGTGCCGGGATCAGGTGGCGCCGCTAGCAAGCCAGGTAGCGCCTCTCCCGGTCAAAACAGGCCTGGTAAAAGCGGTGCATCCAGTCTTCCGGGTTCGGGTTCATCCGGGCGATCCTCAGGGATGGGGGAAAATCCATCACCGTTACCAGGTGCTAAGTAATGTACGGCTACCGCGAATGGAGCATGCCATGAACTATCGTTTATGGTATTGGGGTGCATATTTACTAATAATCTCGGCCACATTAGGAGTTATGAGCGTGAGCTGGAGCAGTTAATATTTATGCCGAAACAAACGGATAGCCTTGGGCTAACTGCTGCCGGGCTTTTAACCCCTCGGGAGAGGATTGAAAGGATACAGAAAAACTGCCGAAGCGGATTCGCAGCTGCTTGAGGTGTTTAGGGTATTATTCCCGGCGTAGTTTCCAGCCGAGAAGTCGTAGACTGCATACCAGCATTGCGTAGGTTTCGGTTCGGGTACAACCCAGGCGGTCATATGCATATTGGCGTAACCAGTATTAGCAAAAATGGTTAGCCCTGTAATGAATGCGGTGGGGGTATTTGGGAACTGCCGCCTGCCGCCTTGACTAGCCATTAGGCGGCTCCTCCGCCGTTGACATTAGCTATGGCAACGATGGCCTGCTTTCCTATTTCGGGAATCAAGCTGATAAATTCGATCTTGAGAGTTTGCTAGATGCCTGTCTGAATTGGCGACTGGCGGAAATCCTAGAAATTCAGTTTCATTTGATGCCGGACTACCCAGGCAAAGAAACGGGCTCCGAATAGCCATCGGGCAATTACCGCCATTTTCGAATCGAGAGGCAACGCGTGCCGAACCGGCGGATGGGGGCTCGTAACAGCGTCGAGTACGGCTTGGGCAATGATGGCCGGACCGGGGGAACGGGGTTCGTTGGCCAGCAGCGTATGAAGACCGTCAACAATTTTCTGGTAAGCCTGCGGATGTGCAACGGTTTTGAGCAAGTCCAGCTGTTTGGGAACGAATTCCGTCTTGATCAGCCCCGGCGCAATCAGCACGACTTCGATCCCGAATTCCAATACCTCGCCCCGCACCGCATCGGTTATTGCTTCAACAGCATGCTTGGAAGCCGCATACCAACCGAAACCGGGGGTTGAAATCTTGCCCATGACGGAAGTTATATTGATGATGCGCCCTGATCTTCGCTTTCGCATGTGGGGAAGGACAGCCTGCATGGCTCTCGCGTAGCCGAAGACATTTACCTCGAATTGCCTGTGGGCGGCTTCCATCGAAACACATTCTATCGCGCCGAGTTGACCGTGCCCTGCATTGTTTACCAGCACGTCAATCTGCCCCCGGCTCGAGATGATATGGTCTACCAGCCTGTTTATGTCATTCTCATTGGCAACATCCAGTTGAATGGGCTCGATTTGCGCGGAACGTATCTGTTCCAGCCGGTCCAGGCGCCGCGCGCCGGCAAATACATAATACCCATTTTCGGCCAGCAGTTGAGCCGTCGCTCGTCCGATTCCGCTGGACGCTCCGGTAACCAGGGCTATTCGCTGAGTCATATTTGGCCTTTTCTTGTTTCCAGCATTGACTCTACAGGATCTTTATCAATTATTGTGTACGCTGGAGCACAGTCGCATAAATCCCTGTTCCCTATACTTCGGCAGAAGTCGGGCGGAATTGTACTTAATATTAGAAAGTGCATTACCCTTCGAGGCGTCGGAATGAGGAAATTTCTTTTTCTTATTCCCTGAGGTGGAGATTCGCCTATCAGCACCTGCAGCCTCTCATCTCGCGGCAATCCGATCCCTGGTAAATCATGAGCATCAGATGAAGAAACCTTGCTCCACGAGCCCGGAACATGTTTGGGAATGACGGTTCTGCATCTGGCTGACAGAAATATTCTTTGGAGCAAGTTAAATGGATTACTTTTCGTTACTGCAATGGCCTGCGATGATAGTCAATATACTTTCCGTCTGGCTGTTGACCTCCCAATCAAAAGGCAAGCGTCATACCGGGTTCCTGCTTTCACTGATCAGCAATCTTTTATGGATCATGTGGGGATGGTATGCGCAGGCTTTCGCGGTCCTTGGTCTCCAGATAGCGTTGGCAACGCTTAACATCCGTGGCGTGCGAAAAACCGAAAGTAATACAGGACCGTCACTTTCAAATACAGAATAGATATGCAACGCAGATTTATCTATGTTTCATCTATTAATGCAAGAAAAGAAATCAAACCATTGCTGATAAGCCATAGCTTCCATGGAGAGAAGACTTTCACCGGGAAAATTCTTGTCGTTGACAATGAAATGAATGCATGGGATTACCCACCAGTGCTCAGTTCTATTCCGCACGTGTGTTAACCCGCTGCCACCACTTTGGCAGGGCTTGAAATAGTCCGATAAAGCCCGGTAATGCGTTGCATGGGTTTAAGTACCCGAACCAGCTTGAGCCTGGTTCGGGCAAAGTTGCTCCATCTTTGAATGCTGAAGACCGGATGATTTGAATGTGCCAAGAATATGCAGGAGGTACGCCTTCAAATCAGAACGCTTTCATTTCATGAAAACAGCATGCGTAAAGATTTATCTTCCAATAGAGAGGATGGCCCTGCCGGCATCTTCTTCCCAGCAAATACCGGCCATGGCCCGGCTAGCGCTCCTCCTGAATCTTTAGTCCGTTTCGTTCTCCGGTCATTGGTTTATTTACTTTTTGGAGCTCTTGCCTTTGCTTTTTTCTTTGCTTGTATCCTTGCTTTTATCCTTGCTCTTGTCACCGCCCTTGGCAGATTTGCCGCTGTCTTTTTCCTTATCCTTAACCATGGTTTCCTCCGTGAATGTTGTACCGAAATTGGCACGCTCGCATTTTGCGGAAACCTGCACAAAAAATATGTACGGTAACGCGCTTTTAAATACGCAAGGCCTGCCAGACGGGCGCTTATGAGGAATATATTTGTGCGGAAGCTTCTTATGCGTCGATCGAGTGAATTGATAATTGGAAATGGGATGTTGATTTAGGAAAGAATTAACCCAGCTTTGCAATTGCCTCAAGAAATAGTCCGATCGGATCATATCGTTTATCAAAAAGTAGTCTATGTTAAAAAGTTGGCTGCGTAGCCCATGGCTAGCCGTATATAGTGGCTCTGTTCTTTTTTTAAAAACAGGTAACGTCAACGAGGGAAAGAAAGATAAAAGGACAGAAACAGAAGGAACAGAACCTCACCAACACTGTATTGGTATTCCAGTCATTATTTAAGGGGAAATCTCATGCGTCAATTTCGATCAAGTCTATCCGCAGTCGCTGCGGGCGTAGCATTGTCTCTTTTTGTTATCCCTGCCTGGGCCGTTTCATTCACGCAGACCAATCTCGTAACGGATGATCCTGCTACGCATCCTGCGCAAATTACCGATCCCGACATGGTAAATCCGTGGGGAATGTCGTTTGCCGCCAAGGGCCCGTTCTGGGTTTCTGACAACGGCACAGGGTTATCGACCCTTTATAAAGTGGACCCTGTCACCCAGGCGACGACCAAGCAAGCCTTATCGGTTTCGATCCCCGGTGATGGCGCCGTAACGGGGCAGGCATTCAACGGCAACGCCGCCTCGTTCAATGGCAATCTTTTCATGTTCGTGAGCGAAGATGGCACGGTGTCCGGCTGGCGGCCCGCATTGGGGACTTCAGCGGAAACGATCACGATGGCAACAGCGGTTTACACGGGGGCTACCATCGGGAGTGTCGCGGGTAATGATTACCTGTATGCGGCCAACTTTAAAACCGGCGCAGTGGATGTGTACAAGGGAACCGCAGGGGCCCCGTCACTGGCCGGCTCTTTTACCGATTCCACCCTCCCCAGCGGATATGCGCCCTTTAACGTGCAGGTTCTCAACGGAGCGCTCTATGTCGCCTACGCACAACATGACGCCGACAATGATGAAATTCGCGGCGCGGGATTGGGGTATGTGGATAAATTCGCCCTGAATGGCACGCATATGGAACGGGTCGCCTCGGGGGATACGCTGAATGCCCCGTGGGGAATGGCCGTTGCACCCTCATCGTTCGGCCCCATGGCGGGCGACCTGCTGGTGGGTAATTTCGGCGATGGCCACATCAATATTTACGATCCCGCCACGCATGCGTATCTGGGACAAGTACTGGATGCCAACAATCAGGCGCTTGCGATTCATGGATTGTGGGCAATTTCGCCGGGAAATGATGGATCGGCCGGGAGCAGCCACATGCTGTATTTCTCCGCCGGGCCGAACGATGAAACCCACGGGTTATTCGGCGTGCTGACGCCGATCCCGGAACCTGAAACCTACGCGATGATGCTGGCTGGCTTAGGCTTGCTGGGAGCTATGGCTCGCAGACGAAAGAGTTCAAGCAATTAGGCCCTGGTGCAATAATTAAAGTCATGCAAAACGGGGGCTGCGGCTCCCGTTGCTCATTGATGCGCCGGGCATCCCATCCAGCATATTTGCCAATGGTTTTTATATAGGTACTTTTGTAATGGCTGCTTCCGCCATGTTGCCCCATGTTATGTGGGAGTTACTTTGCCTTCATACACACTTTGCCTTGGAGTGAGATTAGTAGTGAAGGTGAGGAGAAGCGCCGGTTTGTAGCAAGCGGGTGAATGTTTCTGCTGTCATTGGACGCCCGAAATAGTAACCCTGGCCTTCGTCGCAATGCTGGGCCAGGAGAAATACATGCTGTTCCGGCGTTTCCACACCTTCCGCAACGACGCGAAGCTTGAGGCTTTTACCCATGTTGATGATGGCGCTGACGAGGGCGGCATCGTCCGAGTTGCTGGTCATCTGGTTGATGAACGATTGGTCGATCTTCAGGGTATGAATGGGGAATTGCCTCAAATAACTCAGACTGGAATAACCCGTGCCGAAGTCATCAATGGCAAGCTTTATGCCCAGGCGTGTAAGTGCATGCAGCACGGAATCGGTAATCTTGATGTCTCTCATGAGAACACTTTCAGTCAGTTCCAGTTCCAGATAGGGCGGCTCCAGTCTCGTCTCCTCTAGTAGTTGTGCGTATATTCTCCAAAAAATCCTTGGCGCCGAACTCAAGTGCGGAGGTATTGACTGCGACGAGGATGGGTGGCAAACCGGCCTGTTTCCAAATCCTGGCCTGAAGACAGGCTGCGCGCAGCACCCAGCGGCCGATCGGCAGGATCAGGCCGCAGTCTTCAGCAATCGGCACGAACTGCGACGGTGGCACCAACCCCCATTCCGGATGCTGCCAGCGAATGAGCGCCTCGGCGCCGACAATTCGGTTGCTCTGAAGATTTATTTTCGGCTGGTAGCACAGTACGAATTCCTGCCGCTCCAGTGCGCGGTGCAGACTGGCCTCAATGGATTGACGCCGGACAGCATGCGTATTCATTGCCTGCTTGAAGAATTTATAATTGTTGCATCCACCTTCTTTAGCATGGTACATCGCGCTATCTGCGCTCTTGAGCAGGGTTTCCGCATCCTGCCCATCGTCAGGATAAATGCCGATGCCAATGCTTGCAGAGATACGGAGCTCATGATGATTGATGAGGTGTGGAACAGCCAGCGCGCCGAGGATGTTTTGTGCAATTAGCGCGGCGTCTTCTGCGTGCATGATATTGGAAAGCAGCACCACGAATTCATCTCCACCCTGGCGACCGAGAGTGTCCGAGTGACGCACACAAACCGACAGGCGTTGCGCTACCGATTGCAGCAGCTGGTCGCCAATCGCGTGTCCAAGGGAATCATTGATTTTTTTAAATCGATCCAGGTCCATGAATAGCACTGCAAACCGCCTGCCTTGACGGCGGGCCAATTCAATGGCCTGGGTAAGCCTGTTTTGCAGGAGCATTCGATTAGGCAAACCGGTGAGCGCATCATGATGGGCCAAATGATGCAACTTGATTTTAGCTGTTTCGACTTGCTCGGCGAGTTTTTGAGCTTCAATTACAGAGAAGACCAGCTGTGCGTTTGCTTGCCGCATCATCATCAGGTGATCCTGGGACGCTGCCTTCCCCGTATCTGTTTCCCGAATTATTTGTTCTCGCACGGTAGCTGTTTCTTCACGGCGATGAACCGTGTCTTCGCGGAAGTCGGCTGCGTTTTCACGAAGCCCCACCGCATCTTCTCGTTGCGTTTGCCCCGAATCCATCTCGTGAATCACATGCTCGCGCAGGGTGGCCGTCTCTTCGCGCCGAGAGACAGTGTCTTCACGCAAGTCGGCAGCATTTTCCCGACGGGCTATGACATCTTTTCGCCGCGTAGCCAATTTCTTACGGCGTAGTACAGTTGCCTTACCAATGGCGGCACTTTCCCTGCGTGCGATATCTTTTTTCGGGGAAGCGGGCAACCCGTTCCCGCGCTGGCTTGAATGACCTGGGCGATCTGCTTTATCCGTATCGGAATCATCGGTCTCGGAAGCGTCGTCAGAGGTCATTTTTTTGTATTATGGCTTTCCGTGAACGGCCCTTGCGGTCGGGGGATTGAGCGTGGCCGACCTGACATGATTCCATTATACCCACACAGGATCTCGCCAATGGTGATGCCTTCGTCTGTAATGTCGAACAGTCGAATGTCCGTGCTACGATCGCTGCCACGGACCACATTGCGTTGAGGACCGAGTGCCATAAGCCTTTAATTTTCTGATGTCGTAACAATTTCAGGTTTCTATAATGTACCGATAGGCTTCGGGGATGCTCTGCCATTACATTGGAGATAGGTTCAGAGACTTTATATCCGGAGATGTGATGATGTCATTACAGCATCCCGATAGGTATCTGAATAGCTGTAGAATTTTACAGGTATAAAGAATTAATGATTGGCTGCAGAAACAGCCAGAAAAAGCTAAAGCGGACCCCGGATGCCAGGGGTCGGTTTGCACAGCGGATCCCTGCACCAGCCATCCGATTGAAAGTCCGGCCCGAAAAATCCGATACAGGAAAGTGGTGGATCTAAAGCTGGAATTCCAAGAAACGGCTAGCCATAGCAGGGACTGTTACAAAAATCAATTCTGCTTATACCTTGTCCCATACAGCGCTGATAAGGCCTGAGTCTCTCTTGGGCAGCTATATGGTGCGGAGTTGGGCAATGGGTACGCTAACGTACGGAACAACCTAGTGGCCGGCGTACTATTTTAGTCCGGTCATTTAACTGGATCATACGAGGCCTATCATGAAAAATATTTCTGCTTTAAAGCATACCGCCCGATCAATCGTGTGTATTGGCTTAATGCTTGGCATATCCGGCATTGTCCAGGCGCAAACTCCAGGGCCGGGACAGGTAGGGGGCATGGGACAAGGCGGCGCACCAGCGGGGCAGTTTCCCTCCAGCCCAGGGAGTGTAGCGGGTCAGCGCAGCAGTGCGATCGACCAAAGTAATGCTCCAAGATCCAGTTCTGGACAAAGTATGACTGGAAAAAAAAGCTCTTCGTCGAATAACAATCCGATGGGACAAGGTTCCGGCTCAACCGGCCAATCAGGCATGAGATTCGGCTCTTCTCAGGGATCTGGCAGCACCGGAACATCCTCAGGCTCTGCGGGGCGGTGATTTCATTTTACATCGGCTGGTGGAGAAATACGGGCAACCGAAATGCTGAGCCGGGTTCTCCGAGCGCCTTTTTCTCCCGCTTTGGAATAGGCCGCGAGCGAACAAAAGAGCCCCATAAACTCCCCCCTAAAATTCCCATAAAACCCTTTTGCTCTATTTCAAAAAATAAGAAGCGAGGGGTTTCGAATAAATTTTCTGCCCGATTCTTAAAGAACGTTGACATTTGAAATACGGTTTGTGTTGCCCTGAAGAACTGCCCTGAAGAATTGAAAGATGCTCTATCTTCATGGGCTCTCGATGTTATGAACCAGATGCCTGATAAAGCTCTGATTGATCCTGATTTGACCGATATAGGGATATTATTGACGTGTAAGGTACGGGGGCACCCAAAAAATGACATTCATCCAGCGCGGGTTCAATGTCGCATCCGAACGGAGTGGATTGAGCCAAAAAAATCTGCTCAACATGCACTTCATGCCCATGCGCGCAGGCCGATCACGCCCCAATAGCCAAGATATGCCGTGGCGAACATCATTGCCGAGATAACCCATATCGAATAACAGCGGACTGCCTTGCGTATTCCCTGTTTCGGCACACGCCATAACACCACACCGCTTGCCAGGGAAGAGAGGGCAAACACCGCGGTTGCCAGGAAAATCTTGTCCTGTTCCCAATGATTTTCGAACCATACCTTCGGAACCCACTTCCGCACCGAATCCATCAGGGAAAGCTTCTTTTCATCCACCAGGGATGATGCGTTTCCGATGGGGACATGCTAAACCGGCAAGCGAAAAATTCATGTTGCGGAATCAGGGGGATGCGATAGCGCATGGAGGGCCTGTATACTGCTAACAGCTGAACGCCGCCCCCTTTACTTTATCGTCAGGTTTATATGAACACCCCAGCGCTTCAACAGAAGGCCTTCATCCTTTTATTATGTGTTGTCTCCCTGGCTTTCGGGTGGATACTGCTGCCCTTTTACGGGGCGGTATTCTGGGGCGCCATCCTGGCCATCATATTCGCCCCATTTTATCGCCGTCTGCTGGGCATCATGCATCAGCGCCAGAACCTCGCTGCATTCACGACCTTATTGCTCTGCCTGTTTATCGTCATACTCCCGTTCATATTCATTACCGCGTCGCTGCTGCAGGAAGGGGTCGCCTTATACCAGCGAGTCCAGTCGGGGGAGCTGGATTTCGGGGCGTATTTTCATCAGGTCATGAGCGCCTTGCCCTCATGGATGGTTAATTTCCTGGGCAGCGTCGGCCTGACGAATATTTCCGAATTGAAGGATATGCTCTCAGGCGGCGCTTTGGAAGGGAGCCAGCGAATCGCGACGGAAGCGCTCAATATCGGCCAGAATACATTCGAGTTTATCGTCAGTTTCGGCATCATGCTGTACCTGCTGTTTTTCCTGCTGAGGGATGGGGCTGTTTTATCCGCCCGCATCAAGCAGGCGATTCCGCTCAGCATGGAACACAAGCGGCATTTGCTCGATAAATTCACGACTGTCGTCCGTGCCACCGTCAAGGGCAATATTGCCGTGGCCGTGGTACAAGGCATCCTGGGCGGAGGGATATTCTATTTTCTCGGCATAAAGGGAGCGCTGCTATGGGGATCCATCATGGCTTTCCTTTCGCTGCTGCCAGCGGGAGCCGGAATTATCTGGGCGCCCGTGGCGATTTATTTCCTGTTCACGGGCGCAATTTGGCAGGGCGTCACGCTACTCGCGTTCGGCGTATTGGTGATCGGCCTGATCGATAATATCCTGCGCCCCCTGCTGGTAGGCCAGGATACTCATTTGCCTGACTATGTGGTGCTTATCTCGACCATCGGCGGTATGGCGCTTTTCGGTATTAATGGTTTTGTCATCGGTCCCGTCATAGCGGCGCTGTTCATTGCCATCTGGGATCTCTTTTCGACATCAAAGGAAACACAACGGGATTGATTGCAAAAATCGATGCCATGGATACGCGCTTTATGTACAACGTGCGGGAATCCTGGCCGAAAGCAGCAATCGTTGGCGAGGGCGAGGCATAATCGGCTTTGCCGCTTGTTTGCCCGCACTTGCCCCGGCACGCTGCCTTGTTGGTTCTTTAGGATCAAATTGCTTTGACTTCATTGCCGGAGCAGGCGGTAAGGAGTAGATTTCTAATAATCCCTCCGGATCGTGGTGCATTCATACATAGATCGCAGGAACGTCCAAAATCTGAAGCCTATCACCCATCACTTACGGAAGCGCACATCATGAAGAAAACCCATCGCAATGAAATACAGCGCCTGCTGCTGGCCGCCGCCCTGAGCGCGGGACTGGGTATTGGTTTTTCCACCTCTGCCTTAGCGGTGGGGACACATTCCTATATTATTGATCTCAACAGCAACACGTTCACCGATCTGGGCACGCTGGGAGGATCCTTCGGTTATGCTGCCGCCATCAATGATGCCGGGCAGGTGGCGGGACGGCTCGCTACAGCCGCTAACCTGTCTCATGCTTTCATTACCGGCCCCAATGGCGTAGGCATCACTGACCTGGGCACCCTGGGAGGTCAAAATTATAGCCAAGCCACCGGCATCAACGCTACCGGACAGGTGACGGGGACCCACAACCCGGCCGGGGCTGAACATAATTCGCATGCTTTCATCACCGGTCCCAACGGCGTGGGCGCAACCGACATCGGCACGCTAGCCGGAGCTTCGAATAGTTTCGCCACCGGTATCAACGCTGCCGGACAGGTGACGGGGAACGCCGATGCGCCTATCACAGGAAATTTCCATGCTTTCATCACCGGTCCCAACGGCGTGGGCATAACCGATCTGGGCACGCTGGGTGGATTCCAAAGCCAAGCTTATGGCATTAACGACACCGGACAGGTAGTGGGAGTGGCTACCACGGCGACAGGTGATTTCCATGCTTTCATCACCGGTCCCAACGGCGTGGGCATGACCGACCTGGGCACCATGGGAGGGGGAAATTATAGCGAAGCTGACGGCATCAACGCTGCTGGGCAGGTGGCGGGAAAATTTGTTACGGCCTCAGGCGTCAGTCATGCTTTCATCACCGGCCCTAACGGGGTAGGCATGACCGACCTGGGCTCGCTGGGGGGAGATCTTACTGCCGCCAGTGGCGTTTCCGGCATCAGCGACGCCGGGCAGGTAGTAGGAAGATTCATTACGGCCGCAGGTGCCGATCATGCCTTCATTACTGGCCCCAACGGCGTGGGCATGACGGATCTCAACTCGCTGGTGAGTGTGCCGGGCGGGGATATTCTAACCAGTGCAACGGCAATCAATAACCATGGGCAGGTCGTCGCCATAGGAAGTCTTGTTCCAGAACCCGAAACCTACGCATTGCTGCTGGCCGGGTTGGGCCTGATAGGCGTCATGGTGCGCCGCCGCAAGCCTGCCTGAAGAAGAGGCTCAAATCACGACAAACTCTTACTTCCCGGAGCTATAATGAAAAAACCCCACTGCAATAAAATACAACGCCTGCTGCTGGCGGCAACCCTAAGTGTGGGGCTGGGTTTTGTTTTTTCCGCCCAGGCCTTCGCGGGGGAGACACATTCCTATATCGTTGACCTCAACAGCAAAACTGTCACCGATCTGGGCTCGCTGGGCGGGAATTTTACCGTTGCCAATGGCATCAATGAAGCCGGGCAGGTGGCCGGGTCCTCCCAAACGGCCGCAAATATTTCAAATGCTTTCGTCACCGGCCCAAATGGGGCGGGCATGACCGATCTCGGCGAGGGCTTCGGTAATGGTATCAACAACACAGGACAGGTAACGGGATATGCCGTAACGTCTTTAAATGCAAACCATGCCTTCATCACCGGCCCCACTGGCGGGGGCCTGACCGACCTTGGTACGCTGGGAGGGAAATATAGTTATGCCTATGGTATCAACGACGCCGGGCAAGTGGTGGGGGATTCCGCAACCGCCTCAGGTGCCGATCATGCTTTCATCACCGGTCCCAACGGCGTAGGCATGACCGATCTGGGGACGCTCGGGGGGCCCGGAAGCGTGGCTTATGGCATCAACACCGCCGGGCAGGTAGTGGGGTATTCCGATACGCATACACCCGCAGGTGACCAGCGGCATGCCTTCATTACCGGCCCCAATGGCGTGGGCATGACCGATCTCGGCACGCTGGGCGGAACTTACAGTATCGCCAATGGCATCAACGACGCCGGGCAGGTAGTGGGGTACTCTTACACGGCCTCAGGTGAAGGCCATGCTTTCATCACTGGCCCCAATGGCGTGGGTATGACCGACCTCGGTACCCCGGGAGCGAGTAGTGTGGCTTATGGCATCAACGCTGCCGGAGAGGTGGTAGGGCAGGCAGGTCATGCATTCGTCACCGGCCCCAATGGCGTGGGTATCACCGATCTCAACTCGCTGGTGGGTCTATCCGGGGTTACTTTCACTTGGGCAGTGGATATCAATAACCACGGGCAGGTCGTCGTCGTAGGAAGTATTCCCGAACCTGAAACCTACGCCCTGCTGCTGGCCGGCTTGGGCCTGATAGGTTTCATGGCGCGCCGCCGCAAGGCTGCCTGAAAGGTTGCTTCAATTCTTGTCTCGACGCATTAGCCGAGGTTTTTCCTGACTAGCCTGGACAGCGGCGTTTCTATGAGGTTTTATGGCTTTCAGATTATCCTCGATCTCCAGATTGACGCAGCATGTTTTCGAGCTAGGAACAACCTCTTGCCTGTAGAAGTTTCGTTTGCATGCCTGCCAGCAGAGCCAGGGTCCAGACCAGGATCAGCGAAGCGGAGAAAGTGAAGAAACGATAGTGATCCGACGGAAACAAAGCCAGGTGCACGGCGGTAAAAATAAAAGGCAACGCAAACAGGCCATAAAATCCGGCCTGCCTTTCCAGCTGCCCCCCCCCCTCAGCCAGAACAGGTAAAGCGCCACGAGGTATATGACCGAATGGGAGTAAAAGGCCAGGCTTTTGAACAATGCCCAGTAAGGTGCCAGGTAGTCGCCGGGCCGGGTGGAGATCACGAGATCCGCGGGGTAGGGGGTAGGCGAGCCGATGAGGGAGAAGTTGAAAAGGGTCAGGTATCCATAGCTCCCATTCAGCGTTGTGACGAGAAAATAAAAACCGGCGGCAATCAGCAGGGACAATAATGCAAAAAGCCTTTTCCCCTGCACATAGGCATAACCCATCAGCAGGCCCGATAGCAAAATGAAATCGGTCCTGATCAAGGGAAGGATCGCCGCCACCAGGAAGACCACTCTACCTTTCGCCATCAAGCTGTGTATCCCCACCAGGGAGAAAAAACACGCCATCGCATCCGGCGTGGACAAGCGGGCGAGATCCGTATATCCCGTGACGGCAACAATGACGGGCAGCATCGGCATCGGCACCGGGGTCCTTGAAATGATCAGGCCCAGCATCAGCACCGACAACGCAGCGAAGCATGCGCTGATCACAAAGGTCGATCTCGCATAGCTCAATCCGGTCTTCCCCAGCCACCGGATGAGTTCAACGTATGCGACCCGTATGGAATAAAAAGGAATCTGCTGCGCCAGCGATGCGGGGTCCTTGAATACTGTCCCACTATATTCTCCTGTGGTGAGCAAGGAAAACCTCCTGTCGCTCACCGTCTTTTTGACGTCCTCATACGTTACCCTGTTCAGGTCCGCGCCGCGGTAACCATCCTTGTGATAGGCAGCAGCCACATACGCTACCATGTCCCAGTTGCGATGGGGTTTCAGGATTCCGTACATCAGGATCGCGACCGCCGTGAGTATCAGGATTCCATACCTTAAAACCATGAAGAAGCTCCAGGGAATTCATGTGCAGGGGCCGAGTTTGAGTACCGATTTCTTGACATGCGTAACGGGAAACATGCGTTTAACATGGTTTCAAGGATAGCGGGACAGAAAGCTCCGGCTTACAGGCAAAAGCCGGAAACTTGCCGTCAATACTTAAAAAAAGGGCTTATGCCCGTCTTCAGGCGCCGCATGCTGTTGGAGATATGAGGATCTTCCCGTTTCGCCCGCCAATCAGTTGGAATAGTGAAAGGTGAGCGGAAGGCTGAGCATAGCATCCGTAAATAGACAATGGCGCATCGGTTTTGTTTGGAAAGGCAACGAAGCACACCATGCGGGAATCGAAAGCTATCGCCAGGAATGAAGGAAATGGCTGCAACAGACAACCGCAGGAACCTGCACGATGATTTGTCATGGCCGGGGCCGGGCCGGGCAATACGTTATCCAGGGTTCTTGCCTTGGGGGATTATCAAGGCGGAGGGCATGCCTGGTCTGGGGCACAGAAGATAAAGCAAATCTGGCGCTTGCTGTAAATTTTGCCAGGGTTCGACCCGCCTGGTCCGGACGAAATGCAGCCCGGACCTCGCCACGCTTCATCCGGGCTGCTGGCTCCAGTTCAGCAGGGGAGTTTGGCAGCGAGCACATCCACCTGTTCGATCTGCGGCGGTTCGGCAAGCAGCTCGGCGGCATTGGCCATCAGCGCCGCTGCGATCGGGCCGGCCAGATGTGCCGAGCGTCCCGCTTCGTCCGCGAAGGCATCGAAGATACCGAAAGTCGAGGGCCCCAGCCGCAGCGCGAACCAGACCGGCGTGGCGGCTTCCTGATTTGCCAGGGCGAGGGCGCTTTCGAGGAAGCCGGCGACGGTGGCTTCCTTCCCGGGCTTCGCTTGCAAGCGTACCAACAGGGCAACTTTTACCATAATGATTTCTCCTTTCTGAAGTTGAACTACGAGAGGTGGACTTTAATGGCGATTTTGATCCCTGCCAAGTGGCAAGATTGACAATTACGGTATAATTCCTGCCATGCGTATCTATATCCTTGCACTCGATGAAGTTTTTGACACCGGTCTGGCCACGGTCCTCGACACCTTCAGTATCGCCAACGATCTGGCGGAGTCCGCCGGAGTTCCTTCGATCCGTTTTGAGATCACGGTCGTGGGTGTCCGCCGCCGGGTGAGCACCAGCCAGGGGCTGGCGGTGCCGGTGGTGCCGGCGGCACAGCTTGCGCAGCCGGATGTCGTGCTGGTTCCTGCGCTGGGTGCAAAAATGCCCGAGACGCTGCAGGCGGCGCTTGAACGGCGCGACGTGGCGGATGCGGGGGAGTGGTTGCGGCAATGGTCTGATGGCGGCGCTGTGGCAAGTGCCGCCTGCACCGGAACCTTTGTCCTCGCAAATACATCGCTGCTCGACGGGCGGAGCGCCACGACCTCGTGGTGGCTTGGCCCCCCTGTTCCGCGAGCGTTACCCCCGCGTCAGGCTGGAGGAATCGCGCATGGTCGTGGGTTCATCCCGTTTTGTCACGGCAGGGGCGGCGCTGGCGCATATCGATCTGGCGCTATGGCTGATAAGGCGCAGCAGCCCGGCATTGGCGGCGGTGACAGCGCGTTACCTTGTGATCGACCCGCGTTCATCGCAGGCGGTTTTTATGATTCCCGACCACCTCATGCATACGGATGCGCTGATCGAGCGATTTGAACAGTGGGCACGGCACCGGCTAACCGAGGGTTTCTCGCTCGGGGCCGCAGCCCGCGCGGCCGGGACCAGCGAGAGGACCCTCGCACGTCGCCTGAAGGCCATACTGGGCAAGACGCCGCTTTCCTATTTCCAGGATCTTCGCGTCGAGCGCGCGGTACACCTGCTGCGGACAAGCAGTGACAGCATCGACCTGATCGCCGCCCAGGTCGGCTATGCAAATGGGATAACGTTGCGTACGCTCCTCCGCCGCAGGCTAGGCCGGTCTGTGGGCGAGTTGCGTGCAGGCAATAGATAGCTCGGCGAGCATCCGGCCAAATGCGTTAAGCGCGATGATCCAACAGCAAATGAACTGCATCGCTTCGCCGCACGGTTCCTGATGCGGATACCGGCAAAGCCGCCCTTTGACGGCGGCCCGTTTTGCATCAGCTGGAGGGGAGCAGCTTCTGTCTTGGCAAAAGCAGGAGGGTATGGGACGGCTGTTCAAGCCGGATTTGGCGCGAGCGTTACGGCCGTATCTCAAGGATTGGTGGATTTGAGAACCGCGGCGAATAACAACTATCCAGCATCTGGCATGGTGTTGAATAACCCTAATAACATCTCGGTAAAAAATTTCGGCAGCGCGCCAGCAAGCCAGTCAGGCTGCGGCCGCAAGTGTAATTAATCCGGAAAATGGCGGCAGGAAAGATGAAGGAATCTTGTATTCAGTATGGAGCAGTCGTCCTTTTGATAATCATTTCTGAAGATACTGGATTGGGTTATCTCGATAATTGGTCAATTGATTTGACTGCATGGAGTTGGAGGAATAAATGCTGACCATATTCTTGACTGTTGCCGTTGCATTTTTTTTTGGTCTGGGGATTATCGGAGGTTTATTTATAAAGGGCTTACTCCTAGTAAGACAGGAGCAGGGAAAACTGAGCGGTTTGGTAATGACCATACTGTCATGGCTTCTCGTCTGCCTGACTTTAAGTGGAATATACGCGCTGGTATCGATATATGCGGAATATAAAGCTGATGTGACTGAAGAGATGAAGACTGTTTTTGCAATTATATTGTTTGTAATGATAGGTCTTCTATTTGCCGTTGCAAAGGAGTGGAATCAGCTATTACAGAAGCTGAAGTGATTAAGTGGGACATGCAAGACTAACCAACTCCCAATCGTTTAAATTGTTTACTAAGCATTTTAAAGAGCTGCGCAGGCTCTACGGAAAATTCCGCGCGGGGACTCTGACGAACCTGCGTGGAGTTGAATAGATGCTGACGATATTCATGGCTATTGCTGCTGCATATTTTGTTGGTCTGGGAGCTATGGGATTCCTGTTTGTATTGGGATCGCTCCAGATACAACGCGAGCACGGAAAATTGAGCGGCCCGGTATGGCAATACTGTCAGGGCTCAACCTCTGCTTGGCTATGGGTGGAATATTCGTGGGGGTAATAATGTATAGGGAATATGACAAAAATATGAATGATGAGATGCGTTTGGCTTACGTAGTTACAGGTTTTGTGATGCTAGGTCTGCTGTTTGTTGTTGCAAAGGAGTGGAATCGGTTGCTGCTGAAAGAGAAGCGGGACGTAGATAGCGTATAAACGCAAACGAATTTAGGAAGGCTTTTGTATTGTAGATTTACTCTTGATAACGGGTTTTACGTTCACGCCGGACCAAGCTCGCCTATGACGCCGATGGCAACCTCATCCGCTCATCCGCCCAGATCGGCACCCAGTGGCTGGTGTCCTGCAATACCTATACCCCAAGCGACAAGCTGCTCAAGGCCTGGGGCCCCGGCCAGACCGCGGCCGACACCACCTGCCCCACTGCCGCCGCGCCGGTGGCGGTCACCGACTACGTGTATGACGACCAGGACCGGCTCTTCCGCACCACCCGGAACCTGACGGTCGGAGAAGGCGGCAACCGCGTGGCCGAGACCGCCTACAACCTGGATGGCAGCGTACTGAACGCCAAGCGTGCGGTGGGCACCGCATTGGCCCAGACCTATGCCGCCTATACCTATACCAATAACGGCCTGGCCGCCACCGTCAAGGACGCGAAGAACAACCTGACCACCTATCAGTACGATGGCCACGACCGTCTTTTCAAGAAGCTCTACCCCGACAAGGTCACGGCTGGCGTATCCTCCCCCACCGACTACGAGCAATACGGCTATGACAATAATGGCAATCCCACCACGATCCGCAAGCGCGACGCACAGACCATCAGCACTTACTACGACAGGCTCGATCGCCTCACCCAGCAGACTTATCCGGATCCGGCCGACAGGAAGGATTTCTACTATGATGCACGCGATCGCCTCACCACAATCACCAGCGGCCTCGTCGATCACCAGGTATATGAATATGACAACGCGGGGCGCCTGAGCTACCTCTTCCTGAACGGAACCCAAACCATCAACTACGCGAATGACCAGGCCGGCAATGTCGTCGGCATCGGCTGGGCGGGCAGCAGCCCGACATTCTACGCCGTCTACAACTACGATGCGCTCAACCGGACAAGCAGCATCATGGAACTGAGCACGACCTACCTTGCCACCTATGCCTACGACGACCTGTCGCGGCGCACCACCGTGACGCTGGGCAACGGCACCAGCACCTACTATGGCTATAATACCCAGTCGGCCCTGTCCAGCCTGGCGCACAACGTGGCGAGCAACGGCTGGATCTACACCCGCAACCAGGCGCAGGAGATAGTCACCAACACTGCCACCAACAATGCCTACCAATGGGCCGGCTATGCCAACGCCACCCAGGCCTATACCCCTAACGGCCTCAACCAGTACACGGCAGCGGCCGGCGCAACCCTCAGCCATGACAGCAACGGCAACCTGACCGGCGATGGCACCTGGACCTACGGCTACGACGGCAGCAATCGGCTGAAGAGTGCAGCCAAGACCGGTTTCTCAGCCACCCTGGCCTATGACGCGATTGACCGCATGCGCCAGACCACCCTCGCCGGCGTCACCACCAACCTGTTGTACGATGGCCCCCACCTGATTGCCGAATACGATGGCGCTAATACCCTGCTGCGCCGCTATATCTATGGCCCGGGCATCGATGAGCCGCTGGTATGGTACGAAGGCAACGGCACCGGCAGCAAGACCTGGCTGTACGGCGACCACCAGGGCTCCATCGCCACCATCGCCAACAGCACAGGCACCTCCATCGCGACCTACACCTACGGCCCTTACGGCGAGCCGAACGCGACCACCGGCATCCGCTTCCGCTATACTGGGCAGCAACTACTCGGGCAGCTGGGCCTGTACTACTACAAGGCACGGTTCTACTCGCCCTCGCTCGGCAGGTTCCTGCAGACCGATCCGGTGGGATATCAAAGCGACCTGAACCTGTATGCGTATGTGGGGAATGATCCGGTGAATAACGTTGATCCGGATGGGAAGGTTCCGCTGTTCTTTGTGCTTCCGGGGATAGGGGGAGTGATCAATGCTGCATTTGAAGGCTATGGAGCAAGCCAGGCGGGAGGGAGTGCGTATGAGATAGCCGCCGCAGCCGGCAAGGGCTTCATATCCGGCTTCGCGGGAACTGCCGCCGGACTCGTAACCAAAAATGCCGCAATTGCCGGGGCGATTAGTGGAGGAGTAACAAATGCGATCGATACGGGACTAAAAGGCAAATTGCCTGACGCCCCGACGGATCTTATAAAATCGGTTGTTGCTGGAGCGGTATTAGGAAAAGTGGCAGGTGCAGCGATTCCATCGATAGGCCAAACTGCAAATAGCTCAATTGCTAAAACTCCCGCAAATCTTAATCTGAACACAGATCCCGGTCGTCAGGTTGCCCAGACCATTGCTACAGGCTTGGGCGGGGGAGCCATTCAAGCGGTGGATAGGGCGACCTCCAGCGTGGCCAGCAATCCAGGCAGGAATAGTATTGGTAAACGCAATTAGAGAAACAACATGGGATTGAGCCGGGCATGCCGCGATCTGATCAATTTGGCCGATGTATGCATAAACAGTGAAAATATCGATAAGGTTAAGAGTTTGATCGAGCAGGCGATTGCGCTAGAGCCGACGAATGAGGCGGTGTTTCAGCGTGCAGTAGACCGACTCGTATACGCTGAGCTTTATACCAGCGCACGGAAAGTTTTTGGAAGTTTCCAAGATCAAGCGAGATTGGCGTCTCTTCTGGGTTTTACTTATGACGATATCGTCAGGCAGGAACGGATTAACTTGGTGGTGGACGATGTACCTATCTTCGATCTCGCCGCGGGACCGATTCGGTTTAAAGATTGTCGGATGCGGAGCGTGGAACTCTCTTTAGTTATGTCACAACTTCAACTCCCGTCGAGTTCATCGAGGTTTCGGAACAGGGGCTTACCATCACGCAATCCAAGATAAAGTATGTATATAAATGGAATGAGATCACGCGGGCGAGCATCGTTGCAAGAACCATATTCAAAGGATTGGGCATCGCTGGTACAGATGCATCGCAAAAAATCTGTACGCTGGAGGTGCCGGGGAAATTGTTCCAGTTCGATGTTTCGTCAACCCGCCCGGATTTCATGGAAGCACTGTTGTTTCGCACTATCTTAACCAGGTACCTGAATGTGGAATTCATCGATGAGCGCAAGCCGGGCTTCAAGGTGGCAAAGAATGATCCCATCCGGAATCTGAAGTGGGGTGACAGAATCAGGCAGGGGCTGATAGTGGGTGCGATTATTTTATTTATTCTATTTTCATATATGAACGCACCTGCTCCCGGATAACCATCTGTGTAGCTTTTTCCACGAGTTCTTGAGCTGAATTGGAAATACCGGGAAATAAACTCGACCTTATACCCTGGGGTATCTATCCAACTACAAGCCCCGATCGGTAGTATCGTTACTTACTTGGAGTTGAATTGAAGATAATATTTCTTTTGTTGTCAGCCATCGCGTCGCTCGTATCTTGCGCCGCCATAGCGGCGGACTATATTTCAAATGACGACCTTAAACAATTGCTGAAAGAAAAGCCCATATGGTGTCTTGACCTTGATACCAACGGAACGTGTGGTTCAGTCATGCATTATGGCTTGACCAAAGGTAATTCAATTCCTGCTTCAGAATATACGCTTATCACTGGCATAACTAAACAGGGAAAACTTAGGACTTCTTTCACAGAAGTGTTCAGCGAAGCTGGGATGTGCATGAGTTTTAACGAAGCTTATGCCAACGCCTTAGTGACATTTGTTTCGGTAGATGACTTTGCTCGCATTACTCCGGATGACCAGCCATTTCCCGAGCAAGCACAAAATGAATTCAATGCCAAAATGATGGAGCCACTTCGTGCTGTATTCGGGAAGGAATACTGTGGTCGATATGAAATATCAAAACGCGATGCCGCCGGGTAAATATCCGAAGTCAAGGCTACCTATTTCGTCGAAGACGTGCAGCAGCCGTTCCCTCTTGTTTTATATACAGTGTTTCCTGAACATTCAGAGAATGTGCGGCTTAGACAGCAACCACAGCCATCCACAGCGCCGGCAGAAGAGGATTCGCGCGACATCTTTGTATATTTCCTGCCGCTGGATGATTTCTCTGTGGATGCTTCGGCATCGTTAGCCCAATATTTCTCCCAGGAATTTGGAGTGCGTATAAAAAGCGCATTACCCATGGGATCTGGAGAGCTGCGGCCATTCGAGGGAACACAACAGTATGCCGTGGAGGACATTCTGATGCTTGCAAAACCGGTGCTGGAACGCCTTCCTCTACGGGCTGCGAATGCAAGCTACGTAATTCTGACAAATCGGGACATTAATTCTCGTTCGCGTACTTTCCGTTACTTGTTCGCGTCGCACGATAGCGCCATTCGCGCCTCGGTGGTATCAACGGCTCGAATGACTGAACCCGGCGATCTGCAGCGAGCTTCGCCTCTTCTGATGGACCGGTTTACCAAAATGATCCGTCGGGCTATGGGAGAAATACAGTTCGGTTGGAAGCGGTCGAGTAATATCAACGATGTGATGTATTCCCCCATCATGGGTGTGGATGACCTCGATCGTATTGGACGCACGCATACGCCCTAACTATAGCGGCTCGCGTTTCAAAACGACTGTATTCGCATTCGACACCGTTTTTGGCTCGCAATAATTGCAAATGACGAGGCACTTATACTCACATTGTCTGCAAATGAGCTTGCATTGACGTATCGAATGCGTATCGGCTTTGCAATCTCCATGCGCGCCAGCATATGGGGACGACAGGCAGATCCTGGCTGGCTATGCACAAATCCGACGATTCCCTTTGAAACCAAGATAGGATTGCATCGAAGTAGGCCGATTCGTCTCGGCAGCTGGCTTCGGCGTGTGTATGGCGTAGCTTGACACCGAACGCTATTCCTTGTAGCCTGAGTTATGAAGATTAGAAACGTGGTCCATAAAGGGTTACGGCGCTTCATCCAAAACGACGATACCAACCGGCTACAGCCCGCCGTTCTAGCCAAAATTCGGCGCATGGTTTCTTTTCTTCAGGACATGGAGAAGGAAGATGAGCTGCGCACGGTGCCAAGCTGGAAAGCCCATCAGCTTGCCGGCGAACGCAAGGGGACATGGGGCTTATTCGTCACTAGGAACTGGCGCATGACGTTTCGGATCGATCAGGAAGAGATTGAGATCATAGACCTCGATTATGAGGATTACCATTAGGAGGTTGTCATGGCTTCAAATTCAGGAATTCGCTTAAAGGACCCGACGCATCCCGGCGGCTTCATAAAACATGAGATCATCGAGCCGCTGGGCTTGTCCGTGACGGGCGCGGCCAATGTGCTGTGTGTTACGCGGGCAACGCTCTCGACGTTGCTTAACGAGCGCGCACACCTGTCATCGGAAATGGCGCTACGCATCGAGAAGGCTTTTGGCGTTTCGATGGATACGCTCATGCGAATGCAGAACAGCTACGACATTGCCCAAGCCCGCAAGCGGGAGGGGGAGATCAAGGTCGCGCCATACAAGGGCAAGCTGCTTAAGCCGCAATCGGCACTGATCTGACAAGCGCACCAATTGTTGACCAAGTACCTTACAAGACGCTCTACCCCGACACGCATCTTGCCGCCTTTACCCTGTACCCGCAAATGGGCAACCCCTCGGCGTGTTTGGCAATGGTCTTTCACCTTCAGCTTGGTGAGTTTTTCCTGGCGCAAGCCATGATAGAGAAGGGCCGAAAGAATGGCGCGGTCACGCTTGCCCTTGAGTGTGCCCGCATCGGGAGCGGACAACAGGGCGCGCCTGGGCATCACCCAGCGCGGGGGTTTTATCAAGGGTAAATACAGTTGCGGTTATTCGTGGGTTGCGAAGATCAAATGCAGGTTGTAAGGGATGAATGCGGGTTCATTTGCAGTTAATTCCGGTTTTATGGTGTAGATTGCCGCAGTTATTTCTGGCTCAAAATTGTTTTGAATGCTGGTTGACGCTGTTTCAAATGCAGGCTGTTACAGCTAATCGTCTGCGTTAGCGGATTTCGCGCTGGTGCGCTTGCTTTGGATCTTCGATCCCGGCCTGGCCGGACGCTGCTTTATCCTCCTCTGGCTACTTTCTGGCGGACTAACCGGATGTTGCTTTGCGGCACTTCGCGCTTTGGCCCGCAGGCTGGCCAAACGTTTTTTTGTCACGTCGAGGATCTGGTTGGAGAGTTCCGGATTATCGATGATCCTCGACATGGTGACTGCGCCAATCATGGAGACAAGGGTGAAGATCGCATCGACTCTTGCCGCCGAAGGATCTTCGAATGGCATCCATTTGGCGATGACATTGACAATATCCTCAAAGCCTTGCGATGCAGCCCGGCGCGTCGCCGCATCGGCCCGCACCAATTCGCTTCCCATCGCGACCAGGGGGCAGCCGCCCAACGTATCGTCGCGATACTCAGCCGACAGCGTGTGCTCGATGTACTCCAGGAAGGATTCGTGGCTCATCCCGGCAGCAGTGCCGGCTGCGTCAACGAAAATATCCATGCTCACCGCACACATCTCGGCGACCAGCTGGTCTTTTGACGCGAAATGGCGATAGAAGCCGCCATGCGTCAGCCCAGCTGCCGCCATGATTTCCGCCACGCCTGTCCCTTGTATTCCGTTGCTCTTGAACGCTTGAGCAGCGGCATCAAGGATGCGCCTACGCGTTTGCGCTGTTTCAGCTTTTGATCTTTTCATTCCACGACTCCTTCAGCATAAGCCATCGCTTTCCGGTCCAGGGTCAGCCGCCTGGGATGGCTTTCAGATCCTGGCCAATTAGATGACTATTATCACCTAAATCCTTATTTCTCCAAAGATCGTCCATCCCCTTCTATCCTGGATAGCAAATTATCATCATCTAACCCTTGACAGTTTAGATGATGAGGCTTATCTTACGTTCCTATAGTATCACCTTATCATCTAACCAAGACCGGGAAAATATTCAGGCAAGCGACGCCTGCACCTGACAGGCCTCAAAAAATGGGGAGTTATGGTGGGTTGCGAAGCAATCGATAAATGTTTGCCCTGCCGGCATAAAAAGCCGGAATGCATTTAATTCACAAACCACAGGAGAAATGAAATGTCCAACGCCGTAACCATTTTCCGTCAACTTCACGTCAATACCACGCCTCTACGGTTGCCGAATGCATGGGATGCAGGAAGCGCCCGCTTGTTCGAAAACCTGGGAGCCATGGCTATTGCCACGACAAGCGCGGGCATGGCATGGGCGCTCGGCTATCGGGATGGCCGTCAGCTTGTAATCGACGAAGTTGTCGCCGCCGCCGCCCGGATGACGCGCGTGCTGACGATCCCCCTTTCGTTCGATATTGAAAACGGCTATTCCGACAATCCAAAGACGGTGGCGGACAACGTCATGCGCCTGGTCGACCTGGGAATCGCTGGAATCAATATCGAGGACGGTTCGGACACGGCCACGCTATTAACATCGAAGATCGAGGCAATCCGCGACGCGGTGGCGAAGGCAAATACCGACCTCTTTGTGAACGCGCGTTCAGATGTATTTCTTGCGAACCTGGCGGAAGAAGGGAAGCGGGTCGAAGAGTCGATTGCACGCGGCAGGCTTTATGCCGCAGCCGGGCGATGGCTTCTTCCTGCCGGGAATTGTGAAACCTGAAGAGATTAAAGCTGTCGTTGCCGGCAGCGCTTTGCCGCTGAATGCATTGGCATGGCCCGGCCTGGGGGACGCGGCATGCCTGGGAAAACTGGGGGTTCGGCGTCTAAGCGCAGGATTAGCCATCGCGCAAACGACATGGAACACCGCTGAAAAGCTGGGGCGCGAGTTCCTTCAGGGCGGCAGTTCGGAGGCGGTGAATAGCGAAGCCAAGCCCTATTCAGAATTGCAAGCGCTATTCGGCGAGAATGCGCCATCGATTTAATGATAAACAATCCATCCTGGAAGCACGATAGCACAGCCATTGCTGGTTTCGTTATGCTTCCGGCATCTCAAGATCCATCAACCCAGGGGGTTAAACACATGTACTATCAATTGATTTCGCAGTGCACGAAAAATCTGAAGCAACTTGAGACGTTTCTCGATAAAGCAGAACAGTATGCGGAGGCGAAGGCGTTCGATGTGAACGTGCTTATGGCGAGCAGGCTGGCGCCTGATATGAAGCCTTTGGCCTATCAAGTCCAAAGCGCGTGCGACTACCTTAAGGCCGGCGCTGCCCGGCTTTCTGGGCAAACGCCCCCAAAGCACGAAGATAACGAGAAGACAATCGACGAGTTGCGCGCCCGCATCAAAAAGACGGTTGCCTTCGCGGAGAGCGTGACGGAAGACGAGTACGAAGGTGCCGGCAGCCGCAAGGTCACCATCCCCTGGGCGCCAGATAAGGTTATCGCCGGCGAGGCGTATCTGCTGCAGTTGACGATTCCGAATATCTATTTCCACATCGCGATGGCCTACGCCCTGCTCCGTAGCAATGGAATTGGTGTCGGCAAGATGGATTATCTCGGATCCCTCCATCTGATCGATGCCTGATGGGTCTGCGGCGGCCAGGGCAAGGCATGGCTGAAGGTATCCTGCTAACTAATGTATAGGAGAGGAGGGTGTAGGAACCTCGACCCGGTTATTGCAGTGAAAACGAGGAACCCTATTCGAGTCCATCATTATTTTCAGCTTCATATCCATATATGTCATATTATTTCCTATACTAAATTAATGTGTAATATAAAGTCTGGGAAATTGCCGGAAACTACCGATCCTGATCCTATAAACGGGGGTTGCGAACATGATAGAGCTTACGCGTTTTCAGCTATTGCGGCCGGTGCAGGCAATTGCCGCGGAGGAGGCGCAGCAGGTCGGGCTGCCCCTGTATCCCGATCCCGCGCTGTCGGACCTTGCCAACAGCCTCAAGGATGCGGACAGCGACAGCGCTTATACGGCGCTCCTCAACCGCTACCGGGAGGCGAACAAGACCAACGAGATCACCGACCCGAAATCGCTCAACCCCGTCGTGCTTGCCCTCTACAACTGGCTCAATTTCAAGGCGCGACCGCTCAGGCTGGAGGACTTCAAGAGCTTCGTCGCCACCTTGAAACCCAGCGATCTGCCGAAGCCGGAGGATGAGTGGCGCCATTATGCGGACAACCTCATTCTCGCCATCGAGCGCGGGTTCCTGCATACGCGCTACTGCGTCGACTTCCAGTTGCTTATCCGGATATGCTACCTCATCCGGCTGTGCCTGAAGGCTGCCAGCCGGGGCTACCAGGTCGGCGCCGACATCACGGCGGCGCGGCTCAATGCCATCCTGACTCTGCCGATCCTGCTGCCGCCGCGGCTCCTGAGGGGCCGCTGCAACGAGAACTGCAAGACGCCGAACAAGATGCTGCTGCCCACGGTCAAGCCTGATGCCGTCGCCGCCGGCCGCAATCCCTGCGTATGTGCTTGCGACGAATCCTGCCAGAAGCCCAGCAATTTCTGCCTATGCGTGAAGCCCTATATCGGCGATCTGTTCCTCATCAAGGAGGAGCTTGCGCGCTTCGAGGCCGGCGACATCGCCGACATCGAGAATATTCTCGCGGGTGAGAAGAAGCTGCGCCGGCATCGCACGCTGACCCGCTCGGAGTCGACCACGGAATCCGAGACCGATACCACTACCTCCGAAGAGCGCGATCACGAGGTCAACGAGAAGTTCAGCCTGCAATCCGAGGTCAAAAGCACGGTCGACGAGAAACTGGGTGTCGATGCGGGCGTGACCGCCACGGTGAAATACGGCGATGCGGTGACCATCACGCCGCATGCCAACGTGACGGCGAACTTCGCCAAATCGGAGTCGCAGAGCACGGCCCGTTCCTATTCCAAGGATCTCGTCGATCGTTCGGTTTCGAAGGTCGAGGAGAAAGTGCGGAAGCTGCAGATCAGCAAGGTGTTGAGCGAGATCGAGGAGAAGAACGAGCATTCCATCGACAATACCCAGGCGGGTGCCGATCACCGAGCCGGGATCTATTACTGGGTCAACAAGGTGAGCCACGCCCAGGTCTACAACTACGGCAAGCACATGATGTTCGATGTCATCGTGCCGGAGCCGGCCGCAATCTTTAAAAAGCTGTACGAGCTCAAGCTCGCCAGCGACAAGGATGCGAAGGCGCCGCCGAAACCCGACGTCACGCCGCAGGCGATTCTACGCAACACCTACGGCGCCCTGCTCAACCAATACAGCATTGCCACGACGGACGAGATCCAGCCGCCGGATCCGACAGTGTGCGTGCAGGTCGCTTTCAGCCAGAACGTGCCGCAGCCGGACGACGACAAGACGGTGGCGTTCTCGTCCAACGAGTTCAAATCGCCGGACATCCCCCAGGGCTACAAGGCCACCGCGATGGACTACGACATCCGCTGCTCCATCGGGCACCCGGCAAGCACCGACCCGAAAGACCAGGCCGTGATATCGGTTAACGTGGGCAATGTCTGCCTGATGTTCGACCAGCTCAATGAGTTTGCATCGGGCGGCGGCCAGCCGAACAAGAACTGGGTCAGCACCGGCAATAAGACCATGAAGGGGGAGGAGGGCGCGGTCACCGTGGCGGTAGCCGGGTTTTCGACCCTGCCATTGTCCTTGAGCGGCACCATCAGCATCACCTGCACGCTCACCGATGAAGCCTTCGAGAAATGGCAGGCGCAGATCTACAACTTGATCATGGCCGACTACAACCGCAAGCTCGATGCCTACAACGCCACCACCAACAAGGATGACCAGCTGTTCCAGATCAAGGGCAGGAACCCTTTCCTCAATCGCGAGATCGAGCGCAACGAATTCAAGCGCAACATCATCGCCATTCTGATGTGCAACTACTTCAACGGCGTCGGTTCCATGATGGAACGCGTAGCGCCCTGCGGCTATCCGGAAATTAACTTCGCGCAGCTCGAGAAGGACACGCCGGTCATCCAGTTCTTCGAACAGGTGTTCGAGTGGGAATATGTGACCTACCTCTTCTACCACAGCATGTGGGCGCGCAAGTGCAAATGGGCGGACCTGATCGATGAGGATTCCGGCGATCCCCTGTTCGACAAGTTCCTGATGTCCGGTGCTGCGCGCGTGCAGGTGCCGGTGCGGCCGGGGCTCGAATCGGTGTTCAGCTGGTTCCTGAAGACCGGCCAGATCTGGGGCGCGACCGGCGAGCCGCCGGTCTCCGGCGACGACGACTACGTGGCCATGATCCAGGAACTGAAAGAGGCCGATCAATGCGACTACAGCGACCGGCCGGGGCTGATCGCGGCGGTGCAGGGTAGCGACACCCTGACGTTGACGGGCAGCAACTTCTACTGGGATCTCGTCAACGACCAACCGGCGACGCTGGCGCTCGACAATGACGTCGACCGCGAGATTCTGGTGAATTTCAAGGTCTACCGGATCGTAAAAGTGGAGCAGACCACTGCCGGGGACAATTCGACCTGGACGATCACCATCGACAAACCTTACCCCGATGCCAGCGGGAACAATATGAAACATGCCGTGGGCGCGGTGTTCGTGGGGGCCCCCTGGGAGATCGTGGTGCCCACCGAACTCGTGTACCTGCGCAACCGGCAGGATTTGTTGCCCACCTATCCGCTCCCCTGACGCCATGTCCGGCGGCGGTGACTACAGCAGCCTGCAGCAACCGTCCGGCGGCTATGCCGGCGACGGCGACGGTGCGGCAAGCTACGCCGGGTCTCAAAATCCGCCCTCGCCGTATGCCACGGGCGGCCCGGTCGCCTCGACGATCACAGCGGGACTCGGCAACGGCGTCAATCTGCAGCCGTCCTATTACTACGACGGCGACGTCGACCTGGGATGGAACCTGATGGCGAAGTACCCCAAAATCAAGTCGGTGCGGATCGAGATCGAGATGGGCCGGGAGGCGGTTGCCGAGCGCTGGATCCGCGAGGCCGTGAGCCGCAAGTACGCAGTCATAGCGACCTTTCACAGCGCCGCGATCTTGACCAGCGATCAGCTGCTTATGGATGACCCCAATGAACTCTTCAAGGCCGCGGCCTGGTGGGTCACCAACTACCCTTCTTTAAGCAAGTCCGGTGCGTTCACCATCAACCTGATGAACGAATGGGGCGGCCACGCCATCACGCCCAGCGACTATGCGGCGAGCTACAACCAGGCCATCGCCACGGTGCGCAGCGTTTACGACGGCCCCATCATCGTGGACCTACCCGGCTTCGGGCAGGAGGCGCACACCGCGGCCCTTGCCGTGGTCGGCAAGTCCGGCCAGACCCTTAAGGATCCCAAGATCATTCTCTCGGCGCATGTCTATCCGCAAGCCTTCTCGCTGTCGAGGCAGCGGGCGATGACCACGGCCGACCTCGACGAACTGGCGGCGACGGGCCGGAGTTGCATGCTGGGGGAGTTCGGCGACGATGGCTCGGGCGGAAAGACCCCATGGGCCGATCTCGTCAAGTACGCCAAATCCAGGGACTGGCCGGTATTCGGCTGGGCATGGAACGGCGACGGGGGGCGCATGAACATGATCCAGCCGGTGCCGTTCCAGAAAGTATCGCCCTCGGCGTATCCCTATACCGTCGGCCCGTACTTCCAGCCAATCTACGATCTGCTGTGATCGCCCGGTTTTATATACGCGACGCGGCCGCGCCACACAACTAATCTGTTCATGAGCGATCCCGATTACTCAGGCTTTCAGAACCCCCTCTCCGCCTACGGGGGCAAGTATTTGCTGCCGCTGGCTGCGACGGCCGCGGTGGGTTCGCTGGTGTATGGGCTCGCGTCGAAAGGGAGCACGCCGCCCGCCCGTCTCGACCGGCCTTTAGCCGTGGCCAAGGCCAAGACGATGATCAATCGCTTTCGCGGCCAGGCAGGCCGTGGCAAGTGGCCAGGCCTCGATCGCACGGGCGTGGCGGATCGCCTCGAGCTTCTGCTTGATAGCCCGCACCTCGTCAACCAGGGCGGCAATGGCCTGTGCGGCGAGGCCGCGTTCCTGTATGTCTGGTTGTCGGAGGACCCCTGGTCCGTGGCCCGGTATTGCGTGCAACTATACAACGGCGGCGCTGCTTCGGTCGGGACCGACGTCTGGGTCCGGCCGCGCGAGAGCCTCAAGTCGCAGGATTTCACCAAGATCGCGAAAATGATGGTGGACAGGAACAGCGCCGACAAGGACGCAATCAAATGGGGCGCGGAGTGGATGATGATGAGTGCGCTGCGCGACGCGAACAATTTTATTATCAGCTACGACGGCACGCCAAGCGACGATTGGGGAAGCGGTTCCTCCAATGGCGAGGTCGCCGACTGGTTGCGCGCGACGGGAGTGTTCAAGGATGTGTCAGAGGCGGACGGCCGCGGTTCGAAGAACAATTTCGCAGCGGCTGCGAAACTCGACCCGCAGACCAGCGTCGTCATCCTGTCGATCGATTCCCGCATGTTCAAGGAAACCGTAATCGGACCCGGCAATGACACCCACAACGCTGTCTTGAAATCCCCGATTGTCGTGACAGAGGACGGCACAGTCGATTTCGACGTCTGGACCTGGGGCAACCCTGTAGGCCCGGTCAGCGCACTGCGTGCCACCTACCATCAGCCGGAGCTGAGTCCGGCACAGTTCACCGCCGAATTCTTTGGCGCTGTGGTTGCAACCCGATGACTGATTTTTCGTCCTGAAAGACTTTTAATCGCGCCTGTTAGAAGCCTGCGTGCATAGTCAAGAACACTTTCATGCCGGCTGGCAAGCTATTGAACCTTCACGGCTTTGATTTTAGTGATGATTGCGCATTTGAATCATGGCCTAAATGCACAAGCAAAGACGCGCTCAATATTGTGCATTTGTAATTAAAAATGATTAAATGCGCAGTTTATAATAGGCACATATTCTATATGCGCAAAATGGTCAAAAAATGATGGGGTTATTGTTGGGTGAGGATACTGCCACAATAGACTCCATAATCGCAAAGCGAGTAACCCACACAAGAACCGAAAACGGGGCTTAGAACCCCTCATTCCCGCACCGGTGGCCACTGTTTGGCTGTATGCACCAGGGCCAGAGCCCACACCGTTTCCTGCTCGATCTCGTAGGGGTCAGCTCACGAAACGGAAAAAATGTACACTAGTTAAGTGAAGTATCAATAAAATGAATAGCTTACAAATTAATTCGGTGCTAGTCTTTGAATTGAATTCATAATCTTATAAGATATTTAATCAATAAGTTGTGAAACGTAAGCGTGCTTTAAATAATGGGATGGACTCCCTCACCTCAAATGGCATCAGGTGTGCCAAAGTGGAGGCTGGGTTAATTCATTTAACGAGAAAAGGAGTCCGAGATGAACATGGCGACGATTGGTTTAGAT
>JBDTDT010000113.1:0-10949 GCA_039922995.1 Nitrosospira sp.
CGTCTTCTGCTGCCGGCCAAAACAACCATCAGGCCCATCATATACATCATGGCCATTTCAGGCTCCGGCACGGCGCTGGCGAAGGCTGCTCCGAGGTATGAGTCGGCCCTCGTGGTCGGGTGAAAAGTGTCCCAGAAAAGGAAGCTGTCGGGGTTGCCGCAAACCGGCCCGCCAGGACCGCCGATGCAGGGGTCCTGCACATCGGAAAATCCGAAACCGGCCGGATTCTGTATGATGTTATTCAAGAAGGAATAGGTATCGAACTGAACAATGTCGATACCGGGAAAATGTGAACCCACGCTTCCCAGCTGGGTTGCCAGCTCCGTATTGAATGCGACAGAAAAATTGTGCGCATTCGTCACATTATTGTTGGCGATGGCGTCTGGCGTAAGGCCCAGATCCCCGATATTTGGAACAAGAAAATGCGTGGCGCCTACCCCGGCCAGTTCACTGACGTATCCCGCAATATTTTGCGCGGCCAGCTTGGGATCATCTTTCGTCAGATAGTCATTCGCGCCTCCCCAAACGAAATATAGGGCGTTGGGGTCGGTTCTCCCGCCCGCATCGTTGAGGTCCTGCGTAAATACTTTTAATTCCCCTTTCATCCCCGGCAGTGGGAATACCCCCGGTACGGGTATTGGGATCAGATCCCCTTCCTTGGTTGCGCTGCCTCCGTCACCAAAGTTGCCGATACCGGTCGTAGCGCCGCCCACCGCATAGCTGTGAAAATTCGCGGGATTTACTCCCCCCGGAAAGAGCGCGGCGGCAAGATACTCCGGCGCCACAAAACCATTGGTAAAGCGCCCATTGTCATAGGGACCGCAAGGATGGGAAGGATCGCAATTGCCGGCCAGGAGTTTATAAATGCTTATGGCAGCGGCGGGGTTATCGCCTACGTCCGAAAGGCTGTCGCCGAATGTATAGAGCGCGCTGAAACCAGCGGCCGAAACGTTCCCTCCGGCCAGCAATAAAGCAAACACCGCAATAAAATGAGCGCGTCCCTTCATGTCAATCTCCTGTCAATTTGACTACCAGTAAAACTGTTTTTTTACCAAGCTAGGCCGAGTGAAGAATTAATAATAGATATAGATCCAAATGTTGATTCATGACAGGAATGAACCCAGCTTTACAACCGCCTGAAGACGGTTGTACGCACCGAGTTTCCTGAAGATGTTCTGCATGTGGTTTTTGACCGTGTAGCAGCTGATTTCCAGGATGGATGCGATTTCTGCGTTGGTCTTGCCCATCTTTACCCAGGATATTATCTCGAACTCGCGCACGCTTAATCCATAAGGTACGCTTGTCGGGAGCACATCAGGGGGCTCAAGCCGAGCAAAGGGGGTCATCCTGCGCAAGGCGATGTCAAGGTAAGGCAGGAGATTTTCCATTGCGGAGAGGCTGGAATTGTTGAAGCTCGAGGTCGCACTGAATATTACGTAGAGGCAATCCTGGCCTGTGCGCTCATCGCTGATGCCGTGCACGAGCAGGGATTGCATTCCATGGAGTGCCTTGCCGAAAGTGCGCAGAGACTCAAGGAAATCGGCGCATAAGTTGCCGCGCTCCCCCAGGTTGAGCTTAAAAGGCTTTTTCCCCGCTCCGACCCAGCATTCATATAAAGTCTGCTGCAACGCCAGAAGATCTTCGGATTGCAAATGGGCGGTTCTAACGCCAGGGAGCGCAGAAACAAGATCATGGCGGAGAGGGTCCTCGTCGCCCTCGCGCCAGATTGCGAGCATGATCTCATGGGGCAAGTAATGCTGGATCTCTCCTTGCAGCCATTTCAAAAGACCTGCATGACTATTGACTGCAATACCTTCATCAAGGACGCGGAAGAAACGATCCAGATGTTCCCTGGAAAGAGAAGAATGAAAGGCAATAGGCAGCAACCGTCCGCCCGCAATTTCCTGTATTGCCTTACTCATTATTCTCCGTATTCGGGTAATAGACCATGCCGTTTAGCTGAATCATCAGCTCCACCTCGTTTTCCTCATCATCCGCCATCTCTCCGGATTCGTAGAACTTCCTCAGCCCATACAGCGCATTTGCAGGCTGGACGATATTGGAGACCGCTCCCAGCGGCGGAGGAATAGGTGGAACAGGATCATTCAGATTGCTTTTGGCGTCCATAACGTGGTTCCTCGCAATTACTTGGCCATTGAATAAGCATTTGAATATAACTAAGCAAGAATCATTCCAGAAATTAAATCCGTGCAGAATCAGAGTTCAGGAGGCAAGGCGATCAAGGGGGTGTAAGAAATGCCGATTCTTCTCTCCCGGCCCCGGCAGCCTGCCGGACTTAAAGGAAATCGGCTGCAAAAGCGTCTAGGGCCCGTTAACCCTTATTTCGCACCCGCGCGTTGCTGCGCAACCCGAAGGGACGGGACGGATTTCATCCAGGCCCTTCGTTACCCGCCGCTTACGGAGGCCCATTCCGCCGCGCGGCTCATGCCTCGTGCCTCGTGCTGGATGAAATCCGTCGCCGTCGCGGGCGTGAAATAAGGGCTAACAGGCCCTAGCTGGTCTATATTTCGCCGTTTTTTCGACCAATGGAATAACTATTGGTCTTCAAAACCGTCAAAATCTATCCACACCCAGTCACATTTTCGCTTCGATTCTTCAAGTCCACAGACTGCTAGCCGGATGTTTCTGGGACGGTTGAGCTTGAGACCGGCTATGCGGGATTTCAAGCAACGTCAGAGGGCGGCCCAGAATTTACCCTAATAACATGTATGTGGCGAGTTTGAAAGGCGTAAAAAAGCGGCCGATACTGAGCAATGAGAGCAGCATTCTTTTGCAATTCAACGTCGCACTCGAATCAACGCATTGGCAGGTTTGCAGAAAGGGGTATGCAGCGCCTTCGTACGTCAACGTACAGAATAGTTTGGGCATCAGAGTACAGTACCTGCAGCATCCTGTTTGACGGTTACCCGAAAATTCACTCATCTCCGGGCGGCAAACGCTCATCCCGGAGACCACGCTAATCAATCATAAGAGAAAATTATGCACACAAACCAAAGTACTACCGCAGGACGAAGAACCACCTCAGGAAAGACGGGAAGCGACGCGATCACGCTGCTGATCGATGACCACAACAAGGTCAAAAAGATGTTCAAGGAATATGAAAAGCTCAGCAAAAATAATGATGAGGAAAAAAAAGAAGCGCTCGCGACGCAGATCTGCAAGGAATTGACCGTACACGCGCAGCTGGAGGAGGAAATATTCTACCCTGCGGTGCGTGAAGGTATCGATGACGACGCATTAATGAACGAAGCAATGGTGGAACATGCCGAGGCCAAGGGTCTTATCGCCCAGATCCAGTCCATGCATGCTTCCAACTCCCTGTACGATGCGACGGTAAAGGTGCTGGGTGAAAATATCGAGCATCATATAGAAGAGGAACAGAAAGACATGTTTCCGAAGGTAAAAAAGTTGAAATTGGACCTGGATGAACTTGGCCTTGAAATGGCCGAGCGCAAGGAATCGTTAATGGAGAAGCAGGAGTAAGCCGGGCCGGCCGCGAATAAGCATGATTTCTGCACATCGCGCTTAAAGCGACCACCCCGGCTGGCGGAGGAGTGAGTTGACCGGGAGGATCAAATATGTCCGGACCGCCACTCCAGATTCCGCCTTCCAGGGCCGCGCCGCCGGTGCGCCAAGGAGTCCTCATTGGCAGGCGTGGGCTGAAGCCTGGTGAGCCTCGATCAACCAGGATATTCGCAAGGCATTCATCTTGCCTGGTTTTTTACTCATCCTTCATTAGCTGCGACAACAGCCTAAGCGGCTCAGCTACCCATTCCGTTTTCCGAAGTCGTCAGCCTCCGAACTCGTTTTATATCAGCCGCAGGTGTCATCCGGTACGCCAAAAAAACGCTTGCCGATGAAGCCGGGTGAGTGATTGCGGTGCGGGACTCTATGAGGTGTTCCCTGCCCGGATCACCGAACCGGGTGGTAGAGATAAGTCCCCCTATTATTTTGGGCAATGCGCTGGTGGCGTATGGCTCAAAAAAAGCGCAAGGAAACCCGGCGCGCAGAGTCACCTACGTCCGGGAGGGGCTTCTACCACTTAGGAGGGAAGTATCGGCCCCTGGTTGACAGTTTACTCGCCTGTTCGACGTTGCCAATTGAACTTAAGTACTAAATCAAATGGTCAGGGCCAGGCGGGCGTAAAACGCCTGAGGTGAGGGCCGCGGCAAAAAATATAGCCCGGCCGAGTGGAGTCACTCACCAGGCCGGGCTCGGTACCTGCCAACAGAAACAGCACATACCGATTACATTCTACCCGGCTGCTTTAATTCGGCAATCGTTCTAACGGGCTATGAAAGAAAACCGCCGAAGCGGGTTAATACGATGCCGTGGTAACGCTACGCTCGGCACAGTAAACCATCTGATAATAAAAGTAAAACAGGAAAGCTATTCATTTTGGGTCAGTATAAGACCGTGGCTTCCAGTTTCAAAATCATTCCCCGCAGCGAAATTTTCCCGGCGCTCAGGCGTTCGCTAAAGGGTGCATCGCTATTACATCATTCGATTGATGCAGTGGAACTGATGTTTTGACATGCCGGCTTTTCCGCGATGTGGATACAGCGTATGGCCTTAAGAAGCGCAAAAAAACCCGGCGTGTTGAAGTTGCTTTGACAGGCCGGGTAAGAGCCCATACAAAAGGAGTAAATATGTGCCCTCGATTACGATTCTACTCGCCTGCCGGAGCTTGCCAATTGGACTCAAGTACAGGGAAGCAGGTCGGGCAGACGGACAATGTAATTTCATCCATGCGGTTCCCGTCCTGCCGCCATAGCAATGGTCGTGATTAATTCATACAGGTCTACAGGTTTGGAGAGGTGACCCTGAAATCCGGCTTCAGACACACGGATGCGATCTTCCGGGCGATCGAAAGCGGTGACGGCAATGGCCGGGGTGTGGCCGCCGTCCTGCGGCGGCAGCTTTCGTACTGCGCGAATGAACTGATACCCATCCATATGGGGCATGCCGATATCGCTGATAATAACATCCGGCCTATGTCTCTTTACCTGCTCCAAACCTTCCTGAGGCTTGGCCGCCGGGATGACTTCCGCGTCATAATGCCTCAATATAAGCGTAAGGGCAGCCAGAACATCTGGATCATCATCTACCACCAATATTTTTATTCCTGACAGGGTTGAATCTTTGTGGTGCATCCTGATGCCTCCGGGAAGTTGCCGTATACTCGGCGCGTGCCCATATGGCACTTCTCCCTTGATTGAAGCATAGGGCATCGATGAACCTGCCACCGTGCGATCTCGTACATATGGGTATCAGGAAGTAGTGCCTTCCAAACGAAGAAGTGGGTTCATAGAGCAATCCGCCATGAAACCTAATAATGGCCGGGGCGATTGCAAGACACGCAGCCGGAATAAATCGACAAATTCCAGGGAGGAGGGCAAAATAATCCACGTACCACATAGTAAGAAAATGGGCTCATTTTTACCTTCTGCAGAAATGCGGGGTTATCCTTGAGCCTGCGTAAAATAGCAAACCAGTTGATTTACCTGACGCTTGATTCAAAGGAAGCCGAGTAGATCAGGGGCTACTTTTTAAGGAATGATTATCGTGACGCCAGCAGCCGACCAGTATCCCGATTCCGATAAGCTTTCTCCAAATGCCAGAAGAATGCTGGAGCTCCGCGAGGAGGTGCTTTCGGAATGGGCGGAAAGGGTTCGGAAAACTGTCAAGGAGGCCGGACAGCTTCCTCAACCCATCCTGATCGATACCTTTCCGGCCCTGTATGACACTATTGCGGAAGCCATTACTCCGGGCCATCCAAGAAAAGGAGATGATGAAAGCAATACCGTATCGACCGAACACGGCGGAGAACGCGCGCGGCTGACGAATTACAACATGCATTCGGTGATATCGGAGTACCAAATACTCAAAGGGGCGATTTTAGACGTTTTAAAAGCGAATGGCGTTCAGCTTACCGATCGGGAGGCTCCGCTGATCAGTATTTATATCGATGATTCGATTCGGGAATCTGTAAAAGCCTTCGCTCTTGCGCAAACAGTATTGCGCGAAAAATTTTATGTCGCGCTTACGCACGACCTGAGAAACCCACTCTCGAATGCGCATATGGCCGCGCAATTCATCGAACGCTCTTCGGATTTACCCAAAATACAGGAATTGGCGGGACTCATTACCGCAAACCTCAAGCGTATGGATGGAATGATCCAGGATTTACTTGATTCCGCTAAATTCCAGACTGGGGAAAGATTGCGCCTTCGTCTCGAAGAATTCGACATGCAGCGGGTTGCGAAAGAGGTATGCCTTCAATTCGCGGCGATGCATGGACCGCGTTTTGAACTGCTTCCCCAATCCGTGACAGGCTGGTGGGATCGGGAGGCAATCAAACGCGCCATGGAAAATCTTGTTGGCAACGCCTTGAAATACGGGACGGCCGACACCCCCATAAGGATGAGCATCGAGCCGACGCAAGGGCGTGTAATAGTTGCCGTACATAACGAGGGCGAACCTATTCCCAAGGAGCAAATCGAAAGCATATTCCAGATATTCCAGAGAGCGACTGCCGCAAGAGAGGGGGACAAGGAAGGCTGGGGCATCGGCTTGCAGTATGTTCGCAGCGTTGCGGAAAGCCACGGCGGAAGCGTTGCAGTCGATAGCGCAGCACCGCGCGGAACGACCTTCATAATAGATATTCCGGTGGACGCGCGGCCGTTTCAGGATGCCCCGACGCTCTAGCAGTCTGTCGCACTTGAAGAATCGAAGCGAAAATGTGACTGGGTGAGGATAGATTCTGACGATTTTGAAGGCCAATAGTTATTCTATTGGTCGAAAAAGCGGCGAAATATAGACCAGCCAGACACTTTTGCAGCCGATTTCCTTTAAGTCCGACAGGCTGCTAGGACGCTAACGCTGCGGTGGTTCTGGCAAAACAGATGTTGTACTCACGTTCGGGGTAAACCGTGTCATTGGCTTTGACGAGCGGAGGCATCGATAGAGGCCGTAGCCATCCCACTTGATTATTGCCGAATCAAGCCATGCTATTATTCCTGGCTTGCCAGGCGTCTACTTGGATGGAGATCATGCTACGTAACAACGATTCACCCTTGCGCATTCTGGGTGGAGTGTATACTTTGGTAAACAGCCGCCGGTATCGCAGCGGCCAATACGGAAAATGAGATTAGAGCAACAAAGGCAATGCAGATATTCCTTGATTTGAATAGATCCCACGGTAGACAGCCTTATGTTCGGTTTGCTCAAAGATACTCCTGTCGTCGGCAAAGCTAACGCTTTGATTCAACGGCCGCCCCAAGATATTTTTGATTTTGTGGGCGCCAACTTCCTCACAAATTATCCGAGGTGGTCGCCAGAAGTGGTCGAATTGAAGCCACTGACCGAAGGACCCGTGAAAGTGGGAACGATGTGCCACCAAGTCCGTGTCGATCAGGGCAGGCGCTCGGAGTCAACTTTCAAAGTTATGGCTTTTCAACCCGGCCAGCGCATTTGCTTCGAAGGGGTATCTAATCCCTACCGATGCGATTACATTCTTGAAGCCGCAACTCCCATGTCTACCAGCCGTATCACTTTTACTTTTGAGTTGCTTAGCCTCGACATGTTCATGAGACCTTTCGAGAAGCTTATCCGCATAGCAGTCCAGGAGGGTACCGAAAAGACGGTGAAGAATATCAAGAAACTGGTTGAAGCAGAGGGCGCGAATGTTTCAGCCCGGAATTAATCGCTGTCGATTTATCCATTAGCGTCCGTGGATACACAGCGTCGAGTGAATTGATATAGGAGCGAGTAATGCTTTTCATTGATGACAAAGATCCCGGATTGATTCCGCGAATTCTGTGCACTATCCTGGATTCGTGCGTCAATGGCGTGACGCTGGCTGATCCCGACATGGAAGACTTGCCACTGGTGTATGCCAATAACGCCTTTGCGGCGATGACTGGATATACGCAGGAAGAAACCATAGGAAAAAACTGCCGTTTCCTGCAAGGCGAGGACAGGGAACAAGCAGAAAAATCCCGGCTTCGCGAAGCGATAAAAAATGCGCAACCTATAGAGGTTACGCTAAAAAATTATCGAAAAAATGGCGAGTTGTTTTATAACCGCCTGGCGGTTACGCCGTTATTTGATTCGAATGGGCGCGTACTCTATTTTCTGGGCGTGCAATACGATGTCACCCAACAAGTTCTCGCAGAGCAGGAAATCAAGCGGTTGAATGATCGTCTTGAGGTATTGGCGAAATAGTTTAGATGTGATGAAAACAAACTCGGCTGACTGAGAAAAATCCTCGCATTTTTTCGACCAACTGTTCATACGGTTTTCCACCCAGACTGCCGTGCGGCCTGTGGTAGCTGTAGAAAGCCTCCCATTCCGCTAACTTGGCGTGCAGGTCAACCGCAATTCTTCCTGCGCTCGACCAAAAAATGAAGCCTAAATTCTCTTCATTGTTTGTGATTGAGGTCAAGCTCAGCAGATTCTTCATTGCCTGCAGACGGGAGGGGAGCCAGGCCAACGCTGGCACCTGCGGGATGATCCCAAAACACCATTGGCTCAGGCCATCCTGCCAACGCTTCTTTATGTACATACGGACTTACAGATCCGTAAGCGTTGAAAATAGCGTAATCCTTGCGTTCTATGTAACCTTGTTCGGTTCGTATATAGGGAACGTATTTTGTCATCTCGTCTCCGTGCGGTATATGACTATTTCTCATATAGGGTTACTTACCATAGTTCAGATTAAAGTGAATTACCAGTTTGTTTAGTGATGGCAGGAGATTTATTAAAGTGGATTACAGTAATATCGGAAGGGGCGGGCGTCCAGATAGCGGAAATAAGGCAGGCAATGCGGCTTGAGGAAACTGACCGATCTCAGCGATAAATCCTTGCTGTAGGACGAAGTGAGTACGAAGTCCGATCCATCAAAAAGCGTCGACAGGAACAAAACTATCGCGCCGAACAAGCGCTTGGAGAATTGAAATGATATTTGTGAATCGCAAATGAAATTCCAACTCACCGGCTTTTGCCGGTGGTTGTTGAGAGAGGCGCTATTCTTCTAACAAAACCTTTTTTCGCTCTGCCATTTCGATTCCTATTTCCTCAAGGTCAATCTTTGCTTTCTTTGCCTTGGGGAAGATTTCATTTTGTTCTTCCTCCACATGATGATTGATGTATTCGCCTAGCACGGTGACCACTGCGTCATACATGGGGTCAGTCACTTGCATCGCTTGGATTTGGGCAATAAGATCCTTGGCGGAAGTATGTTCAACCATGGCTTCATTCATCAAATCATCATCATCGATGGCCGCGCGCACCACCGGATAAAATATTTCCTCTTCCAGTTGCGCGTGTACAGTCAGTGCCTGGCAAATCTGCGTTGCCAGCGCTTCTTTCCCTTCCGTATCGTCTTTTTTGCACAATTTTTCATACTGCTTGAACATTTTTTTGACCTCGTTGTGGTCCTCGGTCAAGAGTGTAATAGCGTCCTCTTTTTGATGCGCTGTCGTTGTTCGCGGCGCAGTTTTTCGTGTCGTTGCATTTGGTGTTGTCGGCATGATGGCGATCTCCAGTGTGGTGACGTAAAAGGGAAATTTACTCAGCGGTAATATTGATTCCGGATATTTCCGGAACGCAATGAATGCACGCAGACTGCAAGTTAACGCAAGAGTTGATCTGCTTCCGTGCGATAACCCACATTCGTCTTTCTACAGAAGAGCTTGAAAATCAACTGTTTGCTAGCGCACAGAACTAGGATGAATCGCGACGTAGCATGCCGCCATCTCGTGTAAATTTCAACAAATGAGATACGCGTTCCACAGGTATCAAAATGGGAAATATTTTCCTGTTATGCTTTTGGAATATAAATGAAATTCTTTATCAAGGAGATTCATGATGGCTTCAAACAATGAAAAGGACAGCGGGAATAGCGGTTCCAATCGCGGGCAATTCGATTCAGACTCAGCCCGGGAAGCGGGAAAAAAGTCGCATGGCGGCAGCGGGTCGGGTTCCCATGATAATTCGGGAGGCTCTTCTTCCAGTCGAAGCGGCACGTCCGAGCAACATGCCAAGGCCGGTAGCCAGAGCCACAAGAATCAGGGCGGGTCAGGGTCTGATTCTGGATCGGGCTCCGGTGGATCTCATTCAAACAGCGGCGGCACCTCCGACCAGCACACCAAGGGTGGCAGCCAAAGCCACAAGAATCAAGGGGGATCGGGGTCTGGGTCAGAATCCGGATCGGGCTCCGGTGGATCTCATTCAAGCAGCGGCGGCTCTTCTGAACAGCATTCAAAAGCAGGCGGCCAAAGCTCCAAAAATAGCTAAATTTTTGTGACATGGGGAAGTGCAAAGCCGTTTCCCCTGTTTATCTGATCATGCACATGAACGTCGCCAGCAGCAAGCGGGATTCAAACCAACCTGACAGGAATTAACATGCCAACCAAAGAACAAAAAAAAGCCGACAACCGCTCAACCATCGGTGCCCCGACCGATATGAAGGGCACGCCGGCTAATGATTTCACCGCAAAGCTTGCTGCGACGCAGAAACTGGCGGCGGCTATGCCATATAACGTTAACAAGGCGGTGGAACATGGGGACTCGTCTGCCGCCCCGGATAAAGGCCAGACGGTAGAGATCCCGGATGCCTCCGCCACAGGCAGCACGCTAACCGAGACCATCGCTTCCGAAAAGGTGGGTGCGGGAGAGCCTTCTCACGGCCACAATCCTGAAAACGATTCTCTTGACCGGGTGAGGGTGGATTCGGGGGATCGGGCCCTGACTACCAACCAAGGTGTTGCTGTCGGTGACAATCAGAATTCGCTCAAGGCAGGCTACCGCGGCCCGGCTTTGCTTGAGGATTTCATTCTCCGCGAAAAGATCACGCATTTCGACCATGAGCGCATACCCGAACGCGTGGTTCACGCACGCGGTTCGGCCGCGCATGGTTACTTTGA
>JBDTDT010000114.1:0-9950 GCA_039922995.1 Nitrosospira sp.
ACGGGATTCCAAGCCGGAGAGCATGCCGGAGAGTCGGAGTTCCTTGAGATAGGGAGTGAGTTGCTGCAGTGCGTTCATCGGGCCACCGCCGCCGTCAAGGAACTCGCTGCCGCCTCCTCCGCCGCCGCCCAAGGGCATTCCTCCGCCACCCCCGCCACAGTAAAGTTGCAGAAAGGGATCCATGATCTGACAATGAGAATGGATCCGCTTCGATGTTCAGGAATTTTTTGCGTTAATAAAAAAAGAAAATCATTTTCCGAAATCGGAATTCAAAAAGCAGCCTGGTGGGATGGCTTGCAGACTTATTGCCATCCCACCGGAAAACTCCTGTAGCGCGTTTACTGCACCCATTCCAATAAGTGCCTGAGAAGTGGTGCTTCCGGCCTTTTATTAATTACGCTGACCAAGATACCCCTATGCATGCTGATGTTTCGAGAATACCCCTCCTGGATGCGCTCAAGGCCATAGCTTGCTTATCGATTGTATTACATCATTTGGCCGCTTATGGCCCCATGTCGGAGATTGCGTATCCGCTGTTTCCTGGCTTGATCGACGTGTTTTACGAGTACGGACGAATAGCTGTACAAGTTTTTTTTGTCGTCGCAGGTTTTTTATTTGCCGGAAATACGCGCCGCAGGGAGCATTGCTTATGAGCCGCCCTGTTCAAGCCATCAAACAACGTTATTTCAGGCTGGTCATACCGTATCTCGCCGCTTTAACCTTGGCAGTCGGATGTGCGGCCTTTGCAAGAGGCTTGATAGTTCATGATTCGATTCCTGGCGCAGTAGGCCCCTTTCAGTTTCTCGCCCACGCGCTTTTGCTCCAGGATCTGCTTGACCAGGAAGCTTTGTCGGCAGGCGTCTGGTACGTTGCGATTGATTTCCAGCTATTTACGATCACAGTCATCCTGCTTTGGCTGGCAAGACGGATCCAGGATCGGCATCCAAACCTGAAGGCCGTCGGCCAGAGCCTGATTGCAGGCATGACGCTGGCCTCTCTGCTCATATTCAACCGGGAAAATTTCTGGGACGAAACCGCCTTCTATTTTTTTGGATCATTCGGCCTCGGCGTTCTCATCCATTGGGCTTCGAACAGGCAACACGGTACGCTTTGGCTCCTGCTGCTGGTCACGATGGTAATAGCGGCTTTGCTTGTGGATTTCCGTTCCCGCATAGCGGTTGCAGGGGTTGTAATGCTGTTGCTGGGCCTTGCCAGGCAATATAGCTTTGTGCTGGAATTCTTGCCCCTGCCAAACCTTCTCATCTCCGTCGGCCGCATTTCTTACTCGATATTCCTCGTTCATTTCCCCCTGTGCCTGATCGTCAACGCAACATCCTTCCACTTCTTTCCAGCGGAACCTGTCACGAATGCTTTTGGGCTGATCCTGGCCTTAGGGGTCAGCATCCTGGGGGGTGCCCTGTTTTTCAGATGGGTCGAAAGCAATCCGCTCACCAGGGCCCGCGCCGTACCTGCTTAATTTACCGCCGGCAGGCGCGACTTGCTGCGCGATAAGGCAGCTTTTGTCATATATATGATCAAGGATTCTATCGAAGGATATTTCTCCGGCGCTTTTTTGGTGCGCGATGGGCAAATGTCCTCCTGATCGCCAATCCTCAATTTAAACCATCATGAGAACCCATCGTCATGCATTGGGTTGGGCTTGCATCAAATCTTGATATAAATAGCACGTCAATGGTCAAACGAATAAAGCACATCTCAGCCCTGCCTAGCTGCTACAGCCTGGAGAAATATAATAAAGCGGAAAATCTGGAGGCCGCAGGCTGGTATGAGCAATTATCGGTGCGCGCAGACATGTCCGTAATGATCGAAGGGCGGCAGCGGCAAACTTGGCAAAACGGTGAACTGCCCAGTATCAGCAGGCAAACGGCACAGGCACTGGATTTGATCCGGGCCACACCCATTGTTGATTTAACAGGTGATGGTTTACTGCACGCGTTGTTCCATGGTGGGGCGCTCGCCGAGCTGAAATCCCGTGATCCGCTTTATACGCCGGGTGTGTGCTTAATCACGGTGCGCAACCATTATATGACCGAGCGCAGCATCCAAAAGGAAAAACGCACCCACGCCCGCAACTTCTTCAATCAGTTTGAGGATCGTGACCGCCTTAAACCGTTGGAATATAAAGCCAGGGAGTGGATGGACCAGCCGATAGACTGGATTTCAGGCGGCTCGGGAGTTTATGTGAATACCCAGGTCAATCTGCTGTTGCCGGACAAGGTGCTGGTCGCGCAGTTCAGGCAATTTCTGAAAGATCGGCGTAACGCGTTGCAACGCGCGGGCGTCTCGATCGAGAACCGGCAGAAGCCGGATTTTGCCGCATGGCGGCGGTTTGGCGTTTTGCCTTACCTGGATTTACGCATGTGGGAGCACGAAGCGGGGATCAAACTATCCAATCGCGTAATGGCAGACGCAATTTTTCCGCCGGGAGATGGCGGAGAGGAAGTGGTGAGAAAAACCACGGCAAAGCTTGCTCATCTTTTGTTAGCAAGGAAGCATCTTGAGACCCTGGCCGCTATTGCCGCCCAGGAAATAACGGAAAGAAACAGCACGCAAACCTTTCCGGAAAAAAAATAGCACCGGCCTATTCCTCGACTGACCCGATTTTACGTGCATGATGCCCATTCTTTCCCATGCTGTACGGGATCTGACGGAGAAACATCGTGCAATCTCGATCTGCCGCATCTTTAATTCTCAGGCATCAATCCGATCCGCTATTCACGCCTGCCGAAGCCGCAGAATATGTTGGCGTAACCGAAAACACGCTAAGCGTATGCCGGTGTGTCGGACGCTATAACATTCCATTCATAAAAGTCGGAAGGCTTGTAAAGTATCGAAAATCAGCCCTTGACGCATTCCTGAAGCGACGAACTCGCGGGAGGAAAAAAAGTAGGCCAGCCATGATCGCCAATCCCACGCATTCCCCAACTCGCGCTTCGGAGCATTTGCCGGCGAATTGTCTCGCGCGGCCTTCAATCCTGGCGGAGATGCAATTGTTTGCCGCGCCATCGGGCGAGCGGCGATCGGCTTTTTCTTGAACAGGCACACAGGCGCGTAGGCTGAAATATGAGACAACACAAAAAGCCGCTTGAGGCCACCCACGGATATTTCAGCGCGTTGCCGCATGTGTTGCTCGATAGCGTGGCATTCATGGGTGCCGGGCATCCCGCATGTTCGCTATTGTTCGACCTGATACGCCAGCACAACGGCAGAAATAACGGCCATATTCAGATGGCTGTACCGTGGATGAAAACGCGTGGCTGGACCTCCAATGACGTGCTTCATCGCGCAAAACTTGAATTGATCGAGCGCGGCCTGATTGTTCAGACTCGACAAGGCGGGCTGAATATGGGCGCGAACCTGTATGCCGTGACATGGCTGGATATTTCAAACTTCGCCGGGCTCGATATTCAAGCGAAAGATTATCATCCCGGAAAGTGGCGCTTCATGGACACACTTCCGGCTATGGGACAACGCATGCGGGGTCTCGCCTTGCAGGGCCGTGAAAATCACAACACAAGTTCCGCCTCACGGTACGTTATTGTACCGCCTGACGGTGTAGCGGACCCATTGAGAGCACCGCCTCACGGTGCGAATCCGGTCCTTTCCAGCATCATCACTGCACCGTCTAACGGAAACAATGAATATTACCATCTACCCGCCGAAAGGGTTTCCTCGAAACATCGGCTTGTTGTGGGGAAAAAAGGACGCAGCGGTAAGCAACGATAAAACAGGCAAAAGATGTCGTGGCTTTCTGATTATGGGCACGAATAAGGCGCAGCGAAGCGTCGCTGCCCTGCCACCCTCCTGCCGAGCCTGAAACCTGCGGCCATATTCGCGTGTTCAGTTTTTTTGGGCTTTATCACACGTCGAAAAACCCATTCTTGGCTCCCCAAGCCATGGATTAAAAATAGAAAAAACCACCGGGTTAGCGCTGGGTTACCCAGTGGGTTAGTGCTGGGTAACCTCTGAGGTTAGCGATGGGCTACCGGCTGGGTTATGGCTGGGTTATGGCTGGGTTAGTGGATCGCGGAGATCTGTTGCATGTTTTCGCTATATGTTCCGCTAAGGCCCTGGCAAATCCGGCAATGGCATATTGCCGATGATTGCCGTCAGGGCACAGGTGTCGGCTCATCGAACAGAAACGCGATTGTCCAGGCCCTTTTCGAAATAAGAAGCGGCGTCAAGCAGCGGGCGGGGATTACCGCCCTGGCGTGCAACAATCGCTGCCGTCTCTTTATAACGCTTTGCCAGCGATCTCGCCTGCTGGGGGTACAACGGTTCCCGCAGCTTTAACTCCCGGTCATTTTCCTCACGTATCTTCTTTCTATGCTTCTCGTTATCGGCCTGCTTCATTTCATCCGACTTTTCCCCGATCGGTACCACGGCTGGAGTTTCCCCCGTGTCCGCACGTGCCGGCAGTGAGGTTGCGGTGCCCGTCGCAACTGTCAAAGCAACGATCAGCAGGGCAAGAATGGTCCTGGCCGAGTGGATACATTTCATCATTTAGAAATCCTCCCTAATTGTTTACGCTTTACCAAAAAATTCAGGCAATAATGAATATTCGCTGCATTCACTGCATTCACTGTCTCAAGGCCTGATCGACCGGAAACGCCGTGGAGCTTTTGTCCACCGTAACGCGACTGATAAATTGCCCCCCGTAAAGGTCCCCGCCCGACAGGCCCGTAACAAGAAGGTTGGGTACAGCCTTGTCTGCGGACAGCGTCACCTGATTGGTCGTGCGATTCCACGTCGCCTGGATGCTCGCGGATTTGGTGTAGAGACTTTCCCGGGTGTAGTCGCCAATCTGATAATAGGGATAATTTTCGACCGGTAAGTTAAACACTCGCTCGTACTCTGCGAAGACAGCATTTAACCAGTCAAACTGGAGCGTATTCCCGCTTTCATCATATCGGGCCAGGTTCGCCTGATGGAAAAAATGCGGCCACTTATTGAAAGTCAGCATGTGCCGCAATGCGACATCGGCTTCCGCCGCGAGAATTTCCGCATAGTCCCGTGGAGAACAGATCGCGCCGGGTATTTCGCACGGATTTTGTCCGGCTTTTACAAATCGCTCGTAATACAGGTAGTTGTACTCATCTTTCAGCTGAAGCGGATGGGTCACATTATAGAAAATATTGGTGGGCCAGCGTGGGAGCAAAAGCCGATCCATCTGGCTGCCATCATCGTACCGGGTAATATACTGTTCAATGTTCTGCGCCCGCTGCGATGAATCGGAGGCGAGATAGTCCACGCCGGCACCGGCCGCGGCTTGAAGAAACAGCGGATTGGCGCCCCCCTCGTCGAATGGCACGTCGTCCGCCTGGACGTCGAACATCTCCGGATGCAAGGCAGGATTCTCGGTACATTTGGGATCTCTCAGGCCGGAGTGCTTGCCGATTACGAGCACCCGGTTGTTCTGGCTTTCCTCGGGAAGACCCAGAAGCCCCCAGACCTTCCGGTTCCTGGTAATTTCCGCCTGGATGGTCGCAATCGTGGTAAAGGTGGAGTAATCACAAGCAGCGCCAGCAGAAACCGGCGCCTTATCCATGTCTGCATGCCCATAAGTATGGTTAATGAAGCGGAAATGCGCTTTGTTGGCAACAACCGCCGCCACCAGGTCTTCCGACAGGTTTGCAGCCAGTATCGCCGCATGCGGATCTATCGTTGCCCCGGAACCGTTGAATGCAAAATCCAGCTTGAAAGTACCCGCCACGGGATGGGCGGCACGAAAGGCAAGCTGCTTGCTCACCGCGTTGTTGATGTCGTCGCCCTTCAACCGATAGGTGTTGGCAACGTCAATCCTGTCGAGAGCAGGGTCCCACAGGCTGTTGGCAATAAACAGATCGTCCGAATGTGCAGCCATATAAATACGGCGCGCACCGACGAATACGCCTTGCGTCACCCAGTTGACGAACTCATAGGCCAGAACCTTTGAATGGAAGAGGAATGGCGCATGAGTAATCGTCGAGATCATCACCTCGCGTACCGGGGTTGTGCGGGAAGGCATCATATATTGCACGATCGATACCAGCGCTTCGCCATTCCGCGTTCTCAGCAGCGGCTCAACCTTCGGTATGGACCCATCCCGCAGGCCGCTGGCATCATTTCGGGGATTGGCGGCGAACGCAAAGTCGGTAATGGGAAGCGGATTGGCCCGGTTCACGTACTCGAAAACCTCCTTGCTGTACGCGGCAGGTATTGTCCATCGGGCATCGTAGTCGTTCCCGCTGGACGAATAGGCCAGACCATAGTCCAGGTAGACGCCATAAGGCGGCTGCGGATCCGAATACGTGGCCGGCCACCCTGACAGTACCACCTGGCGGACGCCGAAGTTTTTCTGGTAATTGTGCAGGATGTCCCATTCCGCCGGGGTAAAGTTCGGATCCAGGTCGGCGTCGGTCAGGATGATGCCATTATAGTTGCCTATACAACCCGTCTCCTCCGCTTTGCAGGCGGTTCCGACGGAAGTGGAGGCAAGCGCTGCAGCCGTTAAATCCTGTTTTCCGGCATCGAATACCTGGTATAGCACGCCCATCTCCTCAAGGACGGGCCTGATGTAGGCCAGACCTAGATCTTCCGCCATATCCCCTGTCGAAATAACCAGCACCTTTAGTTTCACGGCATTGTCAGCCAAAGCGGAGGGCGCCAGAACAATTAGCGCCCCCCACATCGCCAGTGAGACAAGCAGCGGACATTTCGTATTCAAGTACTTTCTCATGGATAAAATTTTTCTTTTCGTAAAAACCCCAAAAAGCTCCCGAAATGCCGGGAAGAAACTATTTGACCCTCAAAAAAAGAAAAAGCTGCAAAACGCTCGATTTTCCGGCAGCCCAGATTCAATCTTTGTGTGCACATAAAACGGACCTTATAATTCATCAACAGTCCTATCCGTCAACCCCACACAGATTCGCTTGCTACGCCCCGCCGGAGAAACTCATGGCTTGATCCCTCGGGGTGGGTCTGCGCATGGGCCAGTCGAAATTACAGATGGTCGTGCATTAACGTTCCAGGCTTCTGTTTGGTTGTCAGAACAGACGAATAAATCGGCGTTTCCTCGGATCTTCCTGCAAGCTCTGCAAGCGATGAGGAATGCGGACTGCATCGCATGGGCATGCACGTCTGCGGTTTAGGTACTCCGATAATGCAACACAACAATATGCCGCACCGGCATTATTGTCCGCAAACCCGTGCAAAAAATATCAATTTCTTGTGAAATTTTTGTCAACGAAGACAACCAAAATTTTATTGGTGCGTTATATTGGTAAGGCCGCGGTAATAATAAGAGGTAAGCAGTATGGATTTGCCCTCCGGCCGTTTCCGCGGGAAACCGTAACCCTATTCTGGAAGGGAGACAAAAATGAAAACGATCAAGTTAATGTGCGTGGCACTTGCCCTGCTCGGGTTGGTCCCCTCAGCCCCGGTATGGGCTGGCGGAGGCCATGGCCATCATCACCGGCATGGAGGGGGCTACGGAGGATATGGGCTGGCGCTAGGAATGGGATTATTGGGTTACGGCCTGGGCTACTACAGCAACCGGGCGCCCGCTTATCCCCCTGCCTACGGCTATCCACCGGTTGTCTACGCGCTCGGCGGTTATGGATATCCACCCGCTGTGGCGGTACCCCCTGCACCGCCGCCGGTATACATCCAGCAGCAATGGTGGCGTTAGGCGCGCGCGGCTGATTGTTCCAACCACTTGCTGCAGACGTCAACCTTGATCATGAGGAAGGAGCTCAAATGAGAAAAGCCGGACTGATATGCGCAGCAGTCGCTGCGCTAGCGATTGCGTTTCCTGGCGCAACATGGGCCAGGGGCGGCCACGGTGGAGGGCATGGCGGCCATCATGGAGACGGCCACCACGGGGGCGGTCATCATGGTGGCCATTACGGCGGGCACCACGGCCATCATGGCTACTATTACGGGGGAGGCTATGGAGGATGGGGCACAGGGCTGGGTCTGGGATTATTGGGCGGATTCGGTCTAGGCTATTACGGCAGCCGCGCCGGGTTTTATCCTCCCGCTTACGGATATGGGTACGGGGGATACGGTTACCCTCCTGTCGCCTATCCCCCGGTGGTTGCCGTACCGGCGGCACCGCCTGTTTACATACAGCGCCAGGATGTCGTGCAAGTGCAGCCCCAGGCCCAGGCATCCAACTATTGGCATTATTGCCGCAATCCGGAAGGCTACTATCCTTATGTGAAAAGCTGCCCCGGCGGCTGGCAGCAAGTCGCTTCCGAACCGGACCAGTAGGCGGGCCTCCGGCGAAGCCGCGCGGAACGACACTGAGGTCACGCGCAGAGACCCGGAACGTCGGCGTCGGAGCAGGGATTTGCAAGGCGGCGAGGAAGCACTTCATGAGAGGCAGAGACGATGCGCAACTCGGCGAAAGTAGAGTAGACGTTGGCAAGTTGGCTTTGGATACCGGCTTGATGCGTCCAGCCATATTCCATCGGCCAAGGTGATAAATAGGCCAAGCTAAGTCCGAAAAGAAAAAAGTGATGCTTCTCAAATAGCTTTGGCAAATAACCGAGCCGGACTGAAGATTGATTTTATCGCCGCTTTATCCTGACTGGAACTCCACCTTTGGGTCGCAGGGTTACCGCCATTTCAATCTCGACTTCATCCGTGTCAAGCAACTGCAAATCATAATTCTGAACGATCATACTCAGCAAAAGCTGGCTTTCCAGCAATGCAAAATGATTACCGATGCAGATGCGCTCGCCTGTCCCGAAAGGCATGAACGAAAACCTCCGGTTTGCGGGCATTAAAAATCGTCCAGGGTCGAACTGTTCCGGTTGCGGCCAAAAGTCGGCATGGTGATGGAGATTGAAAATGCTGAATATCGCAAGCCTGCCAGCCTTCAGAAAATAGCCATCGACCTCGGTATCCTTATTAACCTTGCGCAGCATGATGCCAGCAGGTGGACGGAAGCGCAGCGATTCATTGAGGATGGCCTTGGTATAAACGAGCTGCTGCAAATCTTCGGCGTCCGGTATTTTTCCTAGCGGCAAGCCATCAAGTTCCTGATGCAGTTTGGCAAGTACGTCTGGATGCCGGGCCAGCAAATATAAGGTCCAGCTCAATAAATTCGCGGTGGTTTCATGGCCTGCGCTAAAAATGGTAATGACTTCATCACGAATCTGCCTGTCGCTCATCTTTTCGCCAGTGCTGTCATCGCGCGCTGTCAACAGCATATCCAATAAGTCGTTGTGCGCGGATGATGCGGTGCGGCGTTGATCGATGATTCCGTAAATGACTTCATCGATTGCTCCCAACGCTTGTTTGAATTTCTGGTTGGCCGGGGTGGGTACATATAACGGGAGAATCAACGGATTCATGATGGATCTAGCGGCATACCTGAGTAAAATATCCAGGGAGGGGGAGAGATGTTCAATTTTATCGAGGATGCTGGTGCTGAACATGGTCTGGGTGATGACTTCCAACGTCAGCCGCATCATTTCCCTGGACAGGTTAACCTGAGCGCCTTCACCCAGCTTTCCCCATCTATCCAGCATATTGATGCCAGCGGTGGCGATTTGCGGCAGCAGGGTAGTGATATTGCTTCTCTGAAAAACCGGCTGCATCAACCGCCGTTGCCGTTGCCATAAACCGCCCTGGCTTGTTACCAGCCCCTGGCCTAAAACCAACGCCAAGCCAGTTGGTTTTTCCGGATTATAGATTTTTACGAAAACATCGCTTTGCTTGATCAAGGCCTGCTCAATCAGCCTCGGATGACCGAATAGATAAAATTGGCGGGTAGCCAATCTGAAGCTGACCAGGTCGCCATAATCCCGCTGCCAGTCGCAAAGCGCCCGAAACGGATTCGCAATCATCTGGCTTAAATTGCCCAGCAGAAAATCGCCTTTGACCTGGAGAATTGTTTTTTTATTGGGCATCATCCATGCATTGAGAGGTTTTAATGACGG
>JBDTDT010000115.1:0-50366 GCA_039922995.1 Nitrosospira sp.
CGTACATTACAATGAAGGGTTGGCGGCGGAGCCTGCCGATATGACGAAATGGGATACCTATTGCACAGCCGTAGCAACTCGCTACAAGGGAAAGATCAAGTATTACGAAATCTGGAACGAGGTCAACTATCAGAACAACGGAGCCGGATCCACGGGAATAGGTTGTTTTTTCTCAGGTACTTACGGAAAACTGGCCGAAATGGTACGGCGAGCCAACCAGGCTATAAAAGCGGTTGATCCAACGGCAAAGATCATATCTCCAAGCATACAAGGCTGGCCTGCAACGCCAGCCCAACAGCCGGAAATCTACTTTATGGGCATGATGTCCGCCAGCGACGGTGCCTTCGGCACCATGAAGGATTGGGTTGATATAATCGGCGTGCATCTATATTTGCCTTCACCGAACAGAGTTCAGGATTTGTCGGGAATAATTGATCGTATCAATGCGACAAAAATAACCGTTGGAGTATCAAACCTTCCCACATGGGATACGGAAAGCTCCATGATTGCCCCGACAGCAAGCACCTTAACTGATTTGCAGATATGCCAGTATCTCGGCCGATTCTTTCTCACCGTCGCAGCAAAAGGCATTGCACGTACTTCATTTTATCAATGGGACCGCATTGCCGATTATGGATTTAGCAACCGACCGGTTGCGACGGCTTATCTTGATATGATAAGAACGTTGCTTCTGAGCGGCACTATCTTGACCGTATGCCGATTCACGGATGGCCGTGTCTTGTATTGCACAAATGCCGGAATGACGATCATATAGTTATCTCAACGCCAAGATCAAAGCACAAGCCGCTCAGCTCAGGTGAGCGGCTTTTTTATTTTCAGATTCGGTTATCGGAATTTTTCCAATGACCTGGAAACGCGCTAACAGCACCCTGGCTCGGCTGGCTCGCTTACTAATTTCCGCTATGCGCGCCGCTTACCAGGCCATGCTGTATCCGGCTATGCTGGAACTATCGGACGTGCCGACCCGGTATGAATTTAGCGGATCAGTTGCATAAAGCGACCGGTTTAGCTGATCCTGATCAGCAGGGACCTGGACAATTACAAGGCCATTTGGCGCGGTAGGCTTTTAAACCTTATGTTTAATATACATAATAGATTATAAGATACTGATATGATACGTCTATTGAATAACATAACTATTGCCGGGGAACTTTATCCGGTAGGCTCGATTACAACCTTCGATACCCAAACCGAATCACAACTGATAGCGACCGCCAATGCCGACAGGAATATCGATTTTTCTCTAATTCGGACGCTGCCAACGCTGGTAGCGCAATCATTTGCCGGATGGTCTCGATCCTCAGTTAATGGTACCAGCGACCAAAGCTATATAGTGATTGCATCGATCATTATTCCGGGTGGCTTGATGGGACTGAACAGCAAGCTCGTCATTATTCCGGATTGGGATATCCTTTCATCCACGAGCACCAAATATTTGTCGGTGGATTTTGGGGGGCAAAACATAAGCGCCCCAACTGCCACAACTTCGGTCATGGGGAAGATTTTGATAGAGGTTCAGAACCTCAACAGTCTGTCATCTCAGAAGACAATGAACGGCAGCAGTTATGGCATATCCAGCAATGTCCGGATAGCGACATCCGTCGATACCTCGCAGGATGCGGCAATAGATTTCAAGGTAAAGTGGGGTGCAGCCATAGCCGCTGAAACACTTACCCTGCTCGGCTATTCCATTTGGCATTATCCGGGAAATTGAGATGACAGACTATACAATCACCGCAGGCAGAAGCGGGTTTTATCCCGCACCGGGCAATGATTTTGGCGGCAATTTTGTGGGGAATAGAGCTACGTTCTGCTTGCCGTCGGATCTGCGATCGCTGGATACGAATACGCTAGCTATACCGGGTTTACCGATCACAATTCTATCTGCCTCCCCCGTCATGATGGGAGAAGAGTTTTTTGGTATGTCCGTGTATCAACGGGCTAACGACGGAATTGCGGGAGTCATCGCAAAAACGGTGAGATCCCACGATATGGCGAATGGCAAAAGCAGATGGCAATTCATAGAGAGAAGCCGACGCCTTTACGACTGGGCAGACATGGATGCGTGGGTAACTACCCATTACGCGGCGGGAAGAAATCTGGTCTTTACCTTATTCGGGACTCCAGCATGGGCATCGGCCAGGCCAACAGAAGCGAACGCCTATTCATCAGTGGTTGATGGCGTGTCGTACAACCTGGGTATTGCCGCCGAGCCGGCCAATATGGCGGATTGGGATTCCTTCTGCACGGTCTTGGCCACACGGTATCTGGGAAAAATCAAATATTACGAAGTCTGGAACGAGGTTAACTACCAGAACAATGGCATTGCCGCTGCGGGATCGAACTCCTTTTTCTCGGGCGCTTTTACGAAGCTGTCAGAAATGGTGCGCAGGGCGAATCAGGCTATCAAAGCCGTGGATCCAACAGCCAGGATTATTTCTCCGTCCATACAGGGCTGGTCTGCTACCGCTAATCAGGCATCGGAAGCATATTTTATCGGCATGATGAATGCGAGCGATGGTGTCACCGGCACCATGAAGGATTGGGTAGACATTATAGCCGTCCATCTATACATGCCGACACCCAATAAAATCCAGGATCTGGCCGGAATAATCGATCGGATCAACGCCGCCAAGGCAACGGCCGGAGTTTCAGACAAAAAAACTGGGACACGGAGAGTGCGCCTATCTCTCCCGATGTCAGCCGTCTCACTAATGAACAAGCCAAAATGATCATCGGCCGTTCCATGATCACCATAGCCGCAAAGGGCATAGCGCGTCATATCTACTATCAGTATGACCATAAGACCATGGGTGTAATCAATCGACCACAAATCACGGCTTATCGGGAACAGATAGTAGCGCTTCTGAGAAGTGGAAGAATTCTCTCTGTATCCCGACTTGCCGATGGCCGGGTAGCGTACTACACGAATTCCGGATTGACGATCATATAAATAGTTATTTCAACGCTAAAAATCAAACACAAGCCGCTCAGTTCAGTTGGGCGGCTTTTTTATTTTCCAGATTCGGTTATCGGAATTGTTTCGATAGCACGAAAACGCGCTAACGGCGATACCGCAGTTTTTTTTATCAACTCCTGCCTCGGCAGGCCCGCTCACTGGGTCAAGCAGTTGGAGAAAGGCAAATGGAAATCGAACAGCTTACGGATGAACAAATTGCAAACCTGACGCCGGAACAGATCGAGATGCTGGAGAAAGACCCAGACCGTCTCACTGAGATTCTCGGCAAACAGACGGCAAAAGACGAACCCGGCCAGGAGGAGAAGCACAGCACGCTGAATGTCGCGGCGAACGATGCGGTTCCCGGTGCGGGTAAGGATGAGCCGGTCGTTCTGAACAAGAGCGGCAAAGGGGTTATCCCTTACGAAAAGCATAAGGAGCTCCGCGTGGAGAACTCGGCATTGCGCGAGCAACTTCAGGCTGCCCAGCTTGAGAACAGCAAGGCGGCTGAAAAGCTCGATGCTCTCTTGAAGCAGAAAGAGAACGCGTCCGGATCCGATGCCGCAGCGGCGGATCAGGCGATTGATGATCACCTGGAGCTTATCAAGAAAAACATGCCGGCGCTACATCAGGCAATAAGTGCTGTTCTTGAGGGAAGCCGCAGGCAGGGCGAAAAGCTTGAAAAAACGCTGGATGAGCTGAAACGCGAACGGGAAGAGTCTCTCCGCGCCAGCCAGCTCAGCATTGAAGAGCAGGTCGCCGAAGCCAAGGATAATAACCTCGATCTGACGCATTGGGAAAACAATGATCCGGAAGCATGGGATGAAGCGCTGAAGCAGGATGAAATTCTGAGAACCAGCCGGAAGTGGGGCGGAAAACCATACGCCGAAAGGTTCGATGAAGTCGTCCGTCGCGTGAAAGCGATTATGCCGGAAGCTTCCATGCCGCAAAAACAAGCCGACCCGGAAAAAACGAAAGCCGATGCGAAAGCAAAGCTGTCGAGTGCTCCGGCAAGGAAACCCACAACCCTGTCGGATATTCAAGGTGGAGCAGATCCGGCCTCCGAGCGAGAGCAAATCGACAATTTAAACCCGTATGAACTGGTCGGGCGATTGATGAAAATGCCTCCGCAGAAGGCCGCAGCCTTGAGAGCCGATCTTGATTAAGGATTTATGAAATGGCTGAAACCAACGTAGCAAGCGGCAGTTCCATTGCCATAAAACACTATAGCGCCGCACTTTTTGCCAATACGCTGAAAGGTGCATCGGCTATCGAAAACCTGGTAGGCCCGGTGGAACCCTCTGTCGCGATGGAGAAGATCGCCGGCCAGACCCTGCCCGGCATGCCCCTGGTGCGGATCGACAACCTGATGAAGGGTGCAGGCGATATTGTCTCGCTCGATCTCGTCGATACCGTAAGCGGCGAACCGCTGATGGGCGATGTCAACCGGGAAGGCAAGGGAAGCACCTTGTCGTTTTCTTCGATGGAAATCAAGATCGACCTGGCCAGCAAGGTGATCGATGCGGGAGGCAGCATGTCCCAGCAGCGCACCCGGCATAATCTGCGCGAGGTTGCACTGGCACAATTGTCCGGTTATTTTCCGCGGCTCGATACTCAGGAATCGCTGGTGCATCTTGCCGGGGCACGGGGTTCACAGGTTGGCACGGACTGGACCATACCGCTTCAAAGTGCCGTCAATTTTTCCTCGGTAATGGTCAATCCTGTCAAGGCGCCCACATTCAACCGGCATTTCGTGGTCAATGGCGCCAATCTCACTCAAGGCGGCCAGCAGCTCGCTTCCATCGTTTCCACCGATGTCCTGAAAATCGCTCACCTGGACAACCTGCGCAAGCGCCTTGACGACATGGACCAGCCCCTGCAGTCGGTGAAACTCGCTGGCGACCGTGCCGCACAAACCTCGAAGATGTGGGTATTCCTCGCTACGCCGAATCAATACTCCCTGCTGTTGACGGAGGGCTCCTTGCGCGCGTTTCAGCAAAATGCCGTCAATCGCGCGGCGTACCTCGATAGCCGCCATCCCCTTTTTGCCGGGGAAGTCGGCATGTGGAACGGTATCCTGGTGATCAAGAACGAGCGGGCTATCCGGTTCCTGCCGAATGACACCACCAAGATCATTACCTCCGGCAATGCAGCGACCGCAACCGAAACCGATCAGGCCATCAATGGCACCCTGACCGCCGGTTACGCGGTGGAGCGCGGCCTGCTGCTCGGCGCGCAGGCACTGGGAATCGCCTATGGCAAAACCAGGATCAGCGGCTTGCAGTTCGGCTGGAAGGAGCATTGGTACAACTTCGAGAGCAATCTGGAAGTCATGGGCGAAAAAGTATGCGGGAAGGCAAAGGTGCGTCTTTCCATGGATGATGGAACCGGTGTAAAGGTACCTACCGACTTTGGCGTCATCGCGGTGGACTCCGCCGTACCCCTGTGATCATGCAGTAGTCTCCGTACCCAGCGATAGCGGAGCTGCAAAACCTTTTGCTGTTCCGCTTCAATTCATTAATAGATGCCTTTATAAATTCGAAGTTCCAAATCAGGTCGGTTGTCAACCTGGGGTTCTGAAGAAATTCAGCGTGCCGTTAATTTCGATAGGCAAGCAATAAAACTTATCGGGTAACGCGCTACACGACAAAATCCGTATTTATAGAGGTGCCTGATTTTCAAGGAGTATGTCAATGGCTATTTACAATGCAGCAGATCTGAATACCAAAAGCCGCCATATGGGCGGCTATGGCAACGCCGTGGTGGTATATGGCTCCGTGACGCCGACTGCCGCTATCTTCGGGGATGTTTACCGCCCGGTTGTTATTCCCGCCGGCCTGGACGTGACCGATGTCGACATCGTCAACGACGACCTCGATTCCAGCGGCGCCCCGACCATCAACTGCAAAGTCGGGTTTGCACCCCTTAACGCGGTGGAGGGTCCGCCTGCGGTGGATGATTACTTTGCATCGGCAGGTAAGACGTTCCTCAACGCTGCCGGGCGCACATCGCTGGCATTCCAGCCCATCAAGTTCGAGAAACCAGTCTTCCTGACGCTTACCCTTACCGGCGGCGCAGCGGCATTTGCATCCGGCAAAGTGACCGCAATCGTCAAGGGTGACGGCATCGGCGTCAAGTAAGCAATATCTGGGAGCAAGGCGGCGCAAGGCAACAAGCCGCCTTTATCATTTCAGGAGCCTAATATGCACCAAGTAAAATACATAGGGACGTGCATCAAGACGGACAGCATCAAGGGCATCGGGCTGAAATGGAAACCCGGGCAAATCCGCACGGTGACTGCCGAACTCGCCGAGCGGCTCCTGCCATATTCCGATACCTGGGTCACGGAACAGCTTGCAAAAGATGAAAAAGCAAACGAGGCGGAGGACCCTATCGGACTGGCGCAGGAAGAGAAACCGGCCGAAGAGCCGCTGCCCGTAGTGGATTTCCACGCCATGGATAAAAAAGCCATGATCGAGTATGCCGACCACCATTACAACGAACGGCTGGACAAGCGTCAGAACGAGGACGCCATCCGGCACAGGCTCATCGATCTGTTTGTCGGCCATCACCTGGCCGAGCAGGCTTGAGCGATGGCTTTTACCTATCAGTCCGTCGTCGATCTGGCGAGAATCCCGGTCAATGATGTAAATAAGGACCGGTATTCCGACGATAGTTTGCTGCTATTCGCCAATCACGCGATGCTGCAACTTCTGAAGCGCCGCCCCGACCTGTTCACGGGCCAGTTTGCCAGCCTGCCAAGCGGCGAGAAGTCGTTGAACGACGCATTTCCCTTACCTGCCGAGTACGTACAGACGGTGGCGGACTATGTGACGGCCAGGGCCGAAATGACCGACGACGAGCATGTCAGCACCGGGCGCGCCGCCACATTCATGCAGCTCTTCGGAGCCGACCTGTCCTCATGAAAGAAGCGTGCGCGCATGTCCAACTCATGGACCTTCGTACCGAGGTTGCGGCATGAAACCCTGGAGCGATTTTTACGACCTGGTCATGCCTGAGCTGCCCGGTTGCCCGTTGGTGATGGCGGATAACGCCTTGCGCCAATCCGCTATTTCATTTTGCGAGCAAGCGCTGGCGTGGCGGTGGGACCATCCCGGGATACCTGTTGTGGCCGGCACCGCTGCCTATCCTTTTACTCCGCCAACTGGCGCTGCAGTGCATGGCATTATCCACGCGGCGCTGGACGGCAGGAAAATAGCATCGAACACAGGCGAATCCGATATTGGGGTCGCAAGCTGGCGCAATCAGGCGGGTACGCCGGCATATGTCCTTGGCGGACCGGCAGCGGCTACCCTGGTACCGAATCCGGACGCAGCCGGAATACTCACAATGACCGTGGCGCTGAAACCCTCATCGTCCAGCGCCGGAATAGACGATACGCAGTTCAACGAGTATCGGGATACCATCATTCACGGCGCGCTGGCACGGCTGATGCTCTCGCCGAAAAAACCCTACACCCATGCGCAACTCGCCGCCTATCACCAGCAGCAGTTCAGCATCGGGACTGCGGCAGCGGGACTGCGGGTAGCGCGAAGCTACACGCGCGCGCCGCTGCGGACGACCATCATGACGAGAACATAGAAAGACAATACGGCAAACATGGGACTCAAATTTTCGAATTTCGGCAAGGCTGCCGTCAGTTCCGCTCCCGGCGGAACGACGGGCTTGAGCTTCACGGTGGAAGCCGGCAAGGGCAGTCTTTTTCCGGTACTCGGATCAGGGGATTACTTTTACGGGATCTTCAAGGATGCATCCGGCAACCGGGAAATTGTCAAAATTGAAGCGCGCAGCGCGGACAGCCTCACCATTGCCGCCGACGGACGCGGACTGGATGGCACCGCGACCAGAACCTGGGCGGCGGGTGATTACTTTGTCGCCGGCATCACACATATCGCCCTGGAGGAATCGTTATCCAACACTAGCCTCATCGCACTGGGTGCGCTTCGACCCGCGACGGACAAATTTGCCTATTTCAGCGGAACGGATACTGCCTCCCTGACAAGCCTGAGCACATTTGCCCGCGCTTTGCTGGATGATGAGGATGCTTCAGCCGCGCGTGCGACGCTGGGCGCGGCCGAAGCGTCCATTATTCCAGCCGGTACGGTCATGTCGTTTTTTCAGGCCACCGCCCCAGTGGGGTGGACCCAGGTAACGGCGCACGACAACAAGGCGATGCGAATAGTCAACGGAACGGGCGGCGGCAGTGGCGGATCGGTTGCATTTACCGCCGCCTTCGCATCGCAGGCGATAACCGGTTCAAACAGTGCCACGACTTTGACTATAGCTCAGATACCATGGCATACACATACATTATCGGTTTATAACACCGTTGGCGCAGGAACGAATCCCAGTGGTGGTAGTGGTGGTTCTGTACAAGGAACTCCATCAACAGATGGAGGTACCGGCGGTGGCGGTTCCCACAACCACACGTTTACCGGTGCTCCAATTAACCTGGCTGTGCAATATATCGACATGATTCTGGCGAGTAAAAATTAATGGAAATCAGAATTGCCGACTGCCCGCTTGGGGCGAAATGCGAAGAACTCAAGGTCGAGGCTGGAAAAGCCGTGCTTCATCGCTGCCCCTGGTATGTCCAGGTTCGCGGCGTCGATGTGAATACCGGGCAGGAGACCGGCACCTGGGGCTGCGCGATTGCCTGGATGCCCACCCTGATGATCAACACCGCCAATGAGTCGCGCAAGGGGGTGGCGGCCACCGAATCGTTCCGCAATGAAATGGCAAGGCAAGGAACGCAGACGCAACAGGTGCTTCGGGCGGCGGCAGAGCACGCGTTGCAGCGCGGGAAGGCAAAACCATGCGAGTGATAATTGTTGAGGATGACGAATGGGTGGGAATCGGCAGCATATCCCGGCCGAGCGGTTGTGGGGTGAAAGGGCATGTCGCACGCGATGAATCTGCCTTCACACAACTGGACAATATTGAATATTTCCAGCCATTCATCAATCTCGGTGCGGCGGAAGCGCCGCCATTGCGGCAGTCGCCCTTCTCTGTCCCCTCCGCAACAGTGAAAGGGAAAGCCGCAGCACTGGAACGCATCAACACAGCTTATCGGGATGCGATTACTCGCATCATGGCCGGCTATCCGGAAAATGAAATCATAAGCTGGCCAAAGCAGGAAGCGGAAGCCCGTGCGTGGCTATTGAATGCCTGCACGCCAACGCCCTGGATCGACGCCGCGGCAGCAGGCCGTGGGGTCACCAAGACGGAACTGGTCGATAAAATCATGATGCATGTCGCCCTGTTCAATCCCATGCATGGGGAGCTCACGGGCAAGCGGCAGAAATTGCGCGATCGGATTGCCGCGCTCGGCGAGAATCCGGCTCAACAGCAATTGGACGCCATCCAGTGGTAAATAAGTAGCAAGCTCGAGTTTTACGGAATAGGGGCCGCATTTGCGGCCTTTTTCAATCAAGGAGACAGCAATGCCAACACCGATATGGGAAGAAAAAGCGAAAGAAGAAATTGAGACAGTGAATTTGAAAGCGGATGCCCAGGCCGATTCGTTCCTCGACAAGCTGAAGGCATCGAAGTGGACGGCAGCGATCCTGCTGGCTGCTGCGGTGATCGCGATCGTTGTCCTGGCGAGGCTGTTCTGATATGACTGAGGATGACAGCGACCATAAAATGGATAGGGCAGAGCGGGGAGAGCGGCGGCGCGGCCCTTCCAACTATACTTTGTCCTTCGGCGGAATTATTGCCGTGGCCGGCCTCGCTGCATCGGGCGTGGCAACTTATAACTCATTGCAGAATGATATCGCCACCCTGAAACGCGGGGAATCCTATCAGGAAAGGACCAACGAACGCCTGAGCGAGGAAATAAAAACCGCAAGGATGGATCAGCGGGAAACGATGAAGGAATTCAACGAAAAACTCGACAGGATCATCGATCAATGGCCCCGGGGGAGAAAATAATGAAATATCTTCCCGCGGTACTGTTTCTGGCGTCATGCGCCATGCTAAGCCCCCTCCCGATAGACGATCGTTCCTCCGGACAACCCGCTGCCGTGGAAACGGTTGAAAGCCAGACCGAGACACGCAAGCCGAAACCCAAGGCCACCCCCCCGGCAGCACCTGCACCCGTTTCGTCATGCGCCAATCTGGATACCGGCGATTTGAAAGAAACCATCAAAGCAAAGCTTGACTGCATCACCGAGCATGCCAAATGACATTCATGCACGCCGGGCCTGTCCACCGGAAAAACCGGGAAAGGCAATTCGAAGGATATGAAGGATGATTAAGCCGTCTCCAACGCAGGTACGATCCACCATTGCTGTAATGGTTCTGGCCGCGTCGACCCTGGTGGGGATCGCCGTCCACGAAGATTATCGGGAGGAAGCCTATATTCCCGCACCCGGCGATGTGCCGACGATGGGTTTTGGATCCACCGCGGGGGTGAAGATGGGCGACAGGACCACGCCGTCACGCTCTCTGGTAAGGCTGCTGGATGAGGTTGAGGGTGTATACGCTGCCGGCGTGAAAAAATGCATCACGGCACCCTTGTACCAGTATGAGTACGAAGCGTATGTAAGCCTGGCTTACAACATCGGGGTTGCGGCATTCTGCCGGAAGGCAAAACCGGGCAGCCCGCCCCATTTGATTGACCTTATCAATGCGGAAAAGTATGGGGAAGCCTGCCAACGCATCGAGGCGTTCAGGTATGGGCCGGGGCGAAAAGTGTTGCCGGGGCTGGTAAAAAGGCGGGCGGAGGAGCGGGCGATATGCGAAGGAAGGCGAGTATCCCGGCTTATCGCTGAACGAGGCGATACGGAATGACCGCCCTGAGAATTGCCGGGTTCTCCGGCCTTGTGCCGAGGCTGGCAAAGCAGTTGCTCGCACCGAACCAGGCACAGGTTGCAACGAATTGCAGGCTTACCTCCGGCGATCTGCGGCCGATCAACGCACCAAGCCTCGTTTTCGCTCCGGCAATGAAAGGCGACATCGTGTCGATGTTCCGCCTGGAGAAGGACGGCAACGAAAAATGGCTGGCCTGGGATAAGGATGTGGACGTGGCGCGTTCGCCCGTTGCAGGGAGTTCATCGCGACGTTTTTACTATACCGGCGACGGCGAGCCGCGCACATCGGATTTCGATCTGGCGGGCGCCGGGTCCGCTCCGTCGCCTTCCGCCTCGGGTTGCTATGTGCTTGGCGTTTCTCCGCCGACAACCGCCCCTGCCGTAGCACCGGCAGGCGGCATCGGTGAAACGGTTGCTCGCTCTTACGTTTACACGTTCGTAACGCAATGGGGCGAAGAGTCGAAACCCTCTCTCGCTTCGCCGGCTGCCACAGGCAAGGCAGATGCCACCTGGGTGCTTTCATCAATGGATATCGCACCGCCCAATTCCGGAACCCTCACGGCCGCAGTCCGCGACACCCCCGTAGCCGGGCAGGTTACGCTGACGCTGGACACCGTAACTGGTTTGCGTGCTGGGGAAGAAATCACATTCTCATCCGTGTCGGGAATGACGGATCTGAATGCCGGCTTCAAACTGGCAAGCATCGATCCGGCAACAAAAAAAGTTGCGGTGGCCCTGGCTACCACTCAAACCTATGATGCCGGAGGACTTTGGGCACGGTCCGCGCCGCACAACACGGACGGCATGAACAAGCGGATATACCGCACCCTGACCACTTCAAGCGGCACGGAATACCACTACGTCGTCACCGTGCCGGCGGCAACCGCCGTATACAGCGATACCGCGCCGGATTCCGCTGTGGCACTTGGGGAAGTACTGCCGACGACGACATGGGATATGCCGCCTGCCGGTATGAAGGGCATGGTAATCCTGGCGAACGGCATTGCCGCGGGTTTCGTCGGCAACGAAGTGCTTTTTTCGGAGCCGTTCAAGCCCTACGCCTGGCCTCCCGCCTACCGGCAGACCTACGACCAGGATATCGCGGCGATAGGCGTGAGCGGAACTACGCTGGTTGGCATGACAACCGGGAATCCGTTCACCATTACCGGCGTGGAACCGGTGACCATGGGCGGGGGCATGGAAAAACTCGGTGTGGCATGGCCCTGCATGGCCAAGCGTGGCGTGGCGAGTTTCGCTTTCGGCATCGGCTACCCCGCGCCGCAAGGCATGGTCATCATCGGCGCGAACAGCGACATTGTCACCAAGGATCTGTTCACGCAAAAAGAGTGGTCCGAGCTGAATCCGGATACGTTCATCGCGGCTTCGGCGGATAACCGGTATTACTGCGGCTACTCGGTGGACGACAGTGCGCTCATGTTCGTGATCGACAAGACCGAGAGCGCTTCGTTTATCAAGGTCAATCAGAAAATTACCGGCATATGGGCGGATCCCGCCACGGGCAAGCTTTATGTGGCCGCCGACAGGAAGATATATCAGTGGGAAGGCGATGTCGGGACAAAGCTTGCCTACGAATGGAAAAGCAGGAAATTCATCACCGCGTCGCCCCTCAATTACGGCGCCGCAAAAATAGACGCCGATTTCGGCATGTCGGAAGCAGAGCGGGCGGCCGGCCGGGATTCCTACGATGCCGCGATTGCCGCCAACCAGGCACTGGCCGTTTCCGGCGCCACGGATGACGGCCTGGCCGATTCCGCCCTGGGTGAATATGAAATCGGCGGCGATGCCATGCAGGTGATCCCTCCACTGCGTATCGATTCGCTGCAATTCCAGTTATGGGCGGACGATGTATTGAAGTTTAGCAGGCAAGTCGGGAACAGCCGAGCGTTCCGCCTCCCCGCCGGCTACAAGTCGGATAATTTTGAAGTTGTGCTCACCGGCAATGTGAAGATTACCGGCGTGGTGCTTGCGGAGACCATGGCGGAGCTGAGGCAGGCTTGATATCAATGTGAGTGCATGCAGGCGTCAGGGCCTCCACTAATTATTTTTGCAAGGAGTTGACATGGCGTTAACAAAAACGGCGCGTACCCTGGTTGCAAGCCAATCCCGCACGGCGGGAGGCGCCGCGGTGCGCGGCAGGCTGGACCTCAATGCCGCCCAGGGGGGTGGCTTCCTGACAATAAAAATGACCAATGGTGCCACGGGCCCGACAGTCTAATGCACCTGCAATATCCTGATCGCGCATAATGCCATTTTACCGGCAGCCGCCTCGGCAGGGGTCGACTGGAAAACCATCGCCTCCTATGGCGGCGGCACGGTTGCGAATTATCCGACTGAAATAGGCATACCCATTGATCCTTCGATCATGTGCCTGGAAGTCGAATTCACCGGTAATACCTTGCAAGCAGTAACGGTTGAAGCGTATCTGAGCGAACTGACTACAGCGGTTTAAGATGGCTCTGATAGCACTCCCGCAGAGGTTTATCAGCCAGCCCCAATATGCTCCCAAACTGGCGGAAGCCTACCAGGATGCCGAGCTGCTCTCTTTATTCAACGACGGCAGCGGCCAGGATATCGCCAAGGGCAATCACCTGGTACCCGGAGTCGCGCCCTCTCCAGTGGTCCGGCAGCAAGGCAAAGCTTTAAGCTTCGACGGAGCCAACTCCAGATTACTCAGCACACGCCCTATACCCAATGCGGCACAATTTACGGTATTGGCATGGGTTCGCCCTGCCGCACTGAACTCAGGATATAGCCGCATCCTTGAAACACACTTTGGTTCGCAGTTTTATCTAGGCTCCAACACCGGGTCGCAATATGCCTGGATAGTCAGTAACAGCGCGTTAGAAGGATGCGTCGGAGGACAGCAGGTAGTCGGGCAGAGAGATCTTCTGGCCGGTGCTTTTGATGGGACAAGCGCGAAACTGTATATAAACGGCGTGCAGGTGGGCAGTATTGCCACCACTACTCCGTCCACGTCCAATTATATGACGGTCGGTTATTCCAATGCAGGCGGCGTATTCGCCTGGAACGGCGATATAGATACCGTTGGCGTGTTCAACAGGGCGTTCCCGGCATCAGAGATCTGGTCGCTCTATCAGGATCCATGGCGCTTGTTCAAAGCTCCGCCCAGGAGGTTATGGGTTGGAGACAGCAGTGATCTCATCGGCGACTCGTCAATTCAGGCGAATGCCGGCAGCATTGCAGCCATCACCCAGGCTTATGCGCTCATAGGTAGCGCATCTGCTCAGGCCAATGCCGGCGACATAGCAGCGATAGGCCAGGCTCATATATTGTCCGTTTCGATATCGGCACAGGTCAACGCGTCAACCGCGATGGCGGTAACGCAGGTTCATATCCTTGCCGGAGCGGCATCCACGCAAGGCAATCTCGGCGTTGGCGGCGCAATCGGCATCGCCAGCGAGTTTGTCAGCGCGCCATCAACCCAGGCAAACTTCTCCGGAACTGATCGGATTACCCAAGTGCAGGCGCTAATGGGTGCCGCATCGTCGCAGGCCAACATCGCCAGCAGCGCAGCGGTAACCCTGAGCACAAACATCGATCTTGTTGGTGAAGCCTCAGCACAAGCCAACCCCGGTAGTGCAGCCACGATAGATCAGGCTCACACACTATCTGTTTCGATATCGGCACAGGTCAATGCCTCAACAGAGGTGGCGGTCACCCAGATTCATGTATTAGCCGGGGCGGCATCCACGCAAGGCAATCTCGGCGGCAGCGGCGCAATCGGCATCGCCAGCGAGGTCGTCAGCGCGCCATCAATCCAGGCAAATTTCTCCGGCACCGGCCGGATTACCCGGATACAGGCGCTTGCGGGTGCGAATTCCAGCCAGGCTAATCTATCGAGTATCGGGACCATCAGCGACGGCATCGTAGTGGAGCCGTCGCTAACAACCGGAATTGCCGCGACGCTCCGCATCAAGAAGCCCGGCATACCTGCGGGAACCCCCGAATGGCTCAAGACCATGATCGAGACCCTGACAGGGCGGCGGGGCAACCGCATCGAGGCGCCGAAGTTCCAGACCCTGACCTTTTCCGCAACGCCCACCCGGACGGAGTGCGAAGCCCTGTACGCATACCTCAATACCGTGCGCGACGCACTGGAACAACTCATTTCCAGGATGGATGGATGAATGCTGAATTACTGAATTTGCTCAAACGGAGTATGGGTTCAAAGTTGACCCCTGATCTGGCAGCGGATATTTACGTCGCCGCAGGCTGGATTGAAACCCTGGTACCGGAGGCGGATATTGCACGAATTCAACCGGCGGACTGCCTGGGCTTTACTTTCTCCGTCGAACGCATTGAAGACATTGCCGAAGAAATAAAACCCCTGCACCGGGCCTACTGGGCTGAAACGGAAGCCCATCGGCACGGGCTGCCATTCCAGCCGGACTACGCGACATTCATCCGTTATGAGCGAGCTGGCCGATACATGCTTTTTACGCTCCGAAGCGAAGGTAAATTATCAGGAAACTGCGCCATGTACCTGGATAAAAGCACACATACGCAAACCATGATCGCCACCGAGGATACGCTTTATTTGCTTCCGGAAGTGCGTAAGGGCAGGGTAGCGAGCCGCTTCGTGGCATATGTCGAAAAGGCAGTGCGGCAGGTAGGCGCAAGGGAAATCAATATTACGGTAAAGACCGTCAACAAGGCGGCACGCTTCTTCCGTCTGCTCGGATACCGGCATGTTGAAAACGGCTTGACCAAAATACTGGAGGATGAAAATGTGCAGCTCAAAACCGCCGAAACCTGATCCGCTCATCGGCCAGGCGGCAATGTCCAATGCGGAACTCGCCAAGGAAATGGCGGGTGTCGCACGAGATCAACTAGCCTGGGAAAAAGATCGCGCCGCAAAACAGGATCCGCTGCTGGAAAGAATCGTCAACCAACAGATAGAGTCGGGTGATGCCAACGCGGACCGGGCCGAGTCGCAATGGCAGATTTACCGTGACCTTTTCGCTCCCGTGGAAGCGCGGATGGTCCAGGATGCGAATGAATTCGATTCCCCCGAGCGCACGGAACGAATGGCCGGGGAGGCGGCGGCGGATGTCGTGCGCGGCTACCAGGGCGCGCTGGAATCGAACCAGCGGGCAATGGAGCGGCTGGGCGTCAATCCGAATTCAGGCAAATTCCAGGCGCTGACGCAGGATATCAATCTGGGGCTCGCCAAGGATACCGCCGGTGCAATGAACAAAGCGCGGCGCGATACCAAATTGCAAAGCATGGCCATGCGCGAAGGCGCAGCAAAATTCGGGCGCAACGTGCCCAACACGGGTCTCGCCGCCGATGCCGCATCACTCAATGCCGGCAACTTCGCCACGGACAATCTGGCGACCAGCTCAGCGATTCGCAATGCCGGCATGGATGCCGCGCAAAACTGGTTCGGCGGCGCAACCAGTGCAAACTCGTCTGCCGGCAACCTGGGGCTGGGACAGTACCAGGGGCAGCTCAACGCATGGCAGCAGGCTAACCAGAATTCAGCATTAAACGCGGCGGGGCTCGGCACCCTGTTTGGCGAGCTTGGCTCTGCCGCCATCACGAAGAAGCTACGCAAGGGCGGCGTCATCAAGGATTACCGCGCGTTTGGGCGGAATGGCTTGGCATCTCTGAAGGGAGGGGACCCTGTGGAGGGAGAGGGCGGCGTGATATGCGGACCCGGCATAGCCAGCAGCGATTCCATCCCCGCCACGATTGAAGGGCTGCAACCAGTCAGATTATCGAATGGCGAAGCGGTGCTGAATGCCGAAGCAGTGGAACTATTGGGCGAGGATTTCGTGCACCGGATCAATCATGCCGGATTAAGTGGATTGAAGCGCCAGCCCCGTAATAGCCAACTACAAAATACCAAGCGGGTTTCGGAGGAGAAAAAATATGTTTAATGTAGGAGCATTTGCGGGCGGTCTGGCACAAGGCATTCGCAGCGGCCAGAATTTGGCACTTCGGCAGAAACAGGCGGAACGGACGGCATAAGCCGATGAGCGCGAAGTGGAAATACACCAGGCAAGAATGGACAAAGCCACTTTTTATAAAAACAAGCGCGACCGGCTACGGGCCGCCAACGATGAGATAGTGGAGGGCTGGCGGCAATCGATACGCCGGCAGCCTATGCCATCCGCAACATCCAGCCCGGATGAGTCAGCGCCAAGATCGGATATACCGGTTAAAGCGGAGCAGGTTTCCAGGCAATCCACCGATTTATTTTCGTCGGGAGGGCTTTCACCAAAAACCCCTGCCATGCTGGCTGGAAGCCGCTTTGCAGGTAGCAAGTCGAGCGCGGGCCTGATGAGCCGATACAGAAACCCGGCGGCGCAAAATAATCCCGATAAAACGCCGGCGAATGAGACAGCGGACGATATGATCGGCAGGCGGATGCTGACCGGCGATCTGCTGGATAGCCCGGATGAGCTTACCCGCATGGCAAGCATCTACAAGAAACATGGACTCCTGAAGGAGATGGCGCCATGGATGAACAGGGCTTTTGAAGCGAAGAAAAAGCGCATTCCTGATGCGCTGTCTTACTTATTGACCGGTGATGCAAAAAGCGCGAGAGCAATGCTGAAAAAAGGTGGCATAAATCTGACGAATGATCCGATAGCCATGGATCAGCCAGGACATAGCTGGAGATTGCGATTGGAGGATGGAGGCGAACAGGTGGTAGACTTGAAAGATTTGGTCGGAAGGTTTTTTCCGGAGAAATCGCTTACACAAGAAGGAGAATGAGCCCAGAACACAAAAAGATTAACTTATTATCTTGAGATTAGAGGGTAAAAGTACTGCTGGACAATAGCGAAAGTAAGCAACGAGATGTAGTCCTCAAATTTGTGGTAATCGCCGTTTCAACAAATAGGGGACGGATTTTAGATTACTGTAGTAGTGCATTGAGATCAACGGTTCCGCCACGCGTCAGCGATTGCGGAACCACGCAAGCCCGGTAGTCAAGATGTTCATGAGTGCGCCGATGCGCGCACTCAATATTTTCACCATAGCATTACAGACGACGTAGGTTTTTGACAGTCAAAACTCAAATGTCATATACGCACCAATGAAATCGCTGGTGCACATAACGTTGTTATCGAGCAGCAGCGAATACTTGGTGGTACAAAGATTAAACGTACAACCACCATTATGGTCGCCGCCAAACCAGTCGGAGGTGAGAAATATTATGTATTATTAGTCGACTGCGGTGGTGATCATCAAGTTAAACCGAGGATATATGAACAACATGAATATCTTACTAGAGCAGGGTACACAAAAATTATTGGCCTACGTGATGTTAGACCTAATTTTACTTATGAACAAATTCCCAAGTTGGAGAGGGACCTTAAGAAATATATAAAAACCTCTCTGATCCCGGTTGAATTTGTGCTTGCGGTGATGGAGATTGAAGCTTGGTTCTTAGCAGAATTTAATCACTTCCCAAAAATTGATCCTTTAGTAACCGTTTCAACAATTAAAGCCACTTTAGGTTTCGACCCAGAGAGTGCCGACCTTCAATTGAGGGATACACCTCGAGATGATCTGGAGCGCTCGTATATGATTGGTGGAAAAAATTACGAAAAACCAGCTTATACAACGATCGCCTGCCTCGATTATTCTTATATCTATTTAGAATTACAGCACAAGGTTGCATATTTGAAACGACTTGTAGCTAGTATTGATGAATTTCTAATCTGAGAAACATAAATTCATCAGCTAAGAATGATATCGCCGCTAACGATCACTCTATTGTCTATATAGATTAGAAATCCACTGTTGATTTTAACCTAGACTGCTACATTAATAGCTGGAAATGAATTCGGCCTGAATCATATCGAAAAACCTGCTTTATTTAGCTTATACCCTAGTTACGTTTCTGTAAGATAAGTATGGACTACTGCGTCAACAGCGCATTCAATTCCCCAAATAACTGTTCAAAACGGGTAAGCGTAACTTTTAAATCCGCGCCAAACAGCTTCTTGATGATTTCGGATTGATGTTCCGTAAAATAGACGGAGGGTATATAGCGATCGAACTCCGGAACAGCATTCATCACAGTGCCTTGCTGCGCGCTGAAATGCTGCTCTGCATGCTTAACAATGCGCGAACCCATGGGAGGAGCGCTCAATGCCTGTTTTCCCTTGAGACCGTAACATGCATTCACGATCTCCATATAAAGCCCGGCACCGAGCATATCTTCAATATCCGCCTCTGGCTGGCCAGCATAGCTGCCCAATGCAAAAATATGGCCATCGCGCAGAATTTTCCAGCGCCGCAAATCTTCGATTTTTTCGTTGCTCGATGCGTAGTCCGTCAATACCGCGACATGCAATCGATTGGCACCGAAAAGGCTCATGAAAGCGCTAACATTCTCGATGCCTCCCGCCGGGCAAATGGTCCAGCGCGGATCGAGCGGGTTGCGCTTGTGCGCGCGTAATACTTCCGAAATCGCCCGCAAATAAAGAAGATCGGACGGCCTCTTCACCAGCAGTGTGTGTTCTGCTGTGACGAGCATTTGGGTAATCTCGTAACCCAACGCACCCTGCAATGGAAACAGCGTATCCGGGTCCGTACTGAGAACATCGCCACCGACCTTAGTACCGCGCACTTCCGGCTTTTCATCCTGGTGGTAAACAATGACGTCCTCAACGGTGCGCACGGAAGATAGGTTGTCGGACGGCACCATGAACGGCGAATGTGTGGTGTAGATGACCTGATGGTCGGGCGCGAGACGTTCCCTGAAGTAGCGCAAAAGATCGGCCTGTGCCTTGCCATGCAAGCTTAGCCCCGGCTCATCCAGCAGCAATATGATTTTTCCCTGGTCCCTTTTCTTCATCTGCGAGAACAGCGCAAGGAAGGAAAAAAACCACACGAAGCCCGTGCTGCGATCGTCGAACGGAACCGTCACGTCATGGAGCTCGTTCAGAATGCGTGTCCGGAAGATACGGCCGCTGTTGAAAGGAGGCGGATCTCCCGGCAAAGCATGGTCGAGCCGAAAAATCACCTTGAGGTACTTGTTCTGGCTCCAGTAACGGAACATCTCCGCCGAGATCTTGTTCGAGACGCCCTCGAAGCGCGATACCAGACTTTCGAAATCCTGGATGGAGGCAACCTGCTCCACTGTTGTGGATGCCATTTCGCATAGCGCAATGAATACCTGATCGGCAGATTCCAGAGTGTTGCTCCATTTCCTCTGCTGAATCTGATCCAGGCTGACCTGGCCCTGCATGCGCTGATACTGGGAAAACTGCATGAATTTCGGCAACACCAGCAGCTTGACTATACCCTGGGTAACTGAGCCCTGAGGGAAATCCCGATCGATTCGCTGAATGAATTCCCATCGCCCCGGCGCCGCTTCAAGAAGCGATTCTGTTTTTGCCTGCAGCTCTGCAATCGTCTCGGCTGAACCGACGTGCGTCCTATCATCCTCGTGAAATCCGCCCGTATCGGCAAGATGCCGAACGATAGCGGCCTCGTCAAACTTGACCGTCCAGCAGGTGCTGTTGTCATAGCCTTTTTGCACCACAACCTCGTCACTTGCCAGCGCTCCTGCACCCCATCTATCGCTGATCGCTTGCTTCTCGGTTGAATCGATAACCCACCATGTCGTGACTACGTTCGCGTCCTTGCCTTCGTGGCGTTCTTCGTAGTCCGATAAATGGCGGCGTGGGTAGTCTTTCTGCCAGGCAAATTGTGCGTCATCAAAGATAGGGTTGAGCCGATAGAGTGCCGTCAGCAGAGTAGTCTTGCCAGATTCATTCTTTCCAACCAGGCAGGTTATATGTTCATCAAGGCTGAACTCTTCAGAATCCTCGATACCTCGAAAATTCTGGATTTGCGCACGCACCAGTTTCATGTAATCTCCTCTATGCAAATGCCGATTGTAGACACATGCACGCCGTTAGTCAGCAATGGATTGCGAGAGGGGAAAGTTTGGGAGGTGTCTAGAGTCTTTGCGGTCACCATTCGTACTCTTGTTTCAGCAACAAATAAATGGATCGCACAGGAGAACCTATGCATTGGTTTCTATAAAGTACCTTGGAAAGCCAGATTCCGGAAGCAGCTTTCATTTATAAGGAAAGAATTGAGTAAGCGCTCTAAGTTACCTTAGCTTTTCCAGCATTCTGCTCAATAGATCATGCACTTCCCTCGACCAATCCCCGCAATAGCTCCAAAAGTGCAAGTTCCACGCCATACATGTCTGCCGAATGTGCTATGAAACTGATGCGCATCAGTCGCTTACACACCAATTATCTGTGGAAGAAAAAATCTTCCTGTATTTGTCACCAAGCCTGAGAATGCGCCCACATTCGCTCAGCAGACCGACCGAATAGATATGACCCACCATGTCGTGACGACGTTCGTCCGTGACCACTCTGCGAAGTCGGAGATCGTCCATTTCTGACCGCTACTATTTATTACTTGCTTATGACGACGAATTCCAGTCAGCCAAAATACCGATGTCGTAAGCAGAGCTGTTTTCTGCAAGTGTCGCCGAAATCTGTTCAATGCTTACACCCATCCTTGTCAAGAGGCTTTTTTTGAGGAATGGGAATTTGAGTTCGGTGACAAGTGGCTTCCACAGGTGAAATGTCGGCTCTATCCACCTCTTGGGTCTTTCCACATACCGGGTTCGATCCAGGACGCTTTCCAGGGGGTAAAGTGCCGAGAGGTTAAATCTGCGGCCAAGCAATCGGGAAAAGCCAACCTCATATTCTCTTATGATCGTTTTCTTCAACCCCAGAGCCTCAACCCGGTTAAAAAAACCGATGAACTCTTCAGACACCACTACGGGTTTTTTACAATAAAGAAAGTACGATTGCAAGTGGGGGTAGAAATGAAAACAATTCGTCATTCCGACGATATCGGCATCGTGATTCTCCAGTCTCGCGATTATATCGTTGATGCTAAAAAGCGGTCCAATAACGCTATCATTAGCCAAAAGAAGTGCCCTGTGCGCATTATGTTGCGGATATTCTTGTAATCCTGTTTTCCAGCTATAAAAATCATACCCTTTATTCTCCCGGCTTATTATTCTTATACAGCTTTTCGACAGCTTATTCAGATCCACATTCGAGACGGTATCGCTCGAACTGATGAATACGATATCAAATCCCGCCAATGCAAGCTCATTAAGATAATAATAGACGTTCTCCCTGATAATGCTTTCCCTGTCGTAGCTGCAAAAGAAGCACACAGGCCTATCGTAATTCGGCGATATAAATCCTTTTTCACGGTATCTAACCAAAGGTTTGTTGCTTACTTTCCCGCTCGTGAGCGAGTGAAGCAATAATTCACGAAAATACTTTAAGTCATTGTTTACTGCCTTAATGGGCCACTTTATGATTTTTTTATTGGTATTTAAATTTTTTATCACAGCCGATTGTCCTTTTTATTGGCCGATATACATACAAAACAGGAAAAAGATGGGATCCTGAAATAGAGGAGAGAAATTATGCCATAACCACTCGATCTGTAACGCGAGCCACATATAAAGGCTAAGAATAGGGCTGGCTTGGGGCCGGCACAGGGTAGCGCACATATATCATGACCGTAATATCCCACGGCAGCTTGTCGCATCAAAGGTTGAGTAAACATCCAGCTAGAACCGTAATGGCATGGAACCTGCGTTATGCAAACCACCCTTGCCTGGCCTTCTCATTGGGCCGCTATCCAAAATTGCACACCCCAATCCAAGCCTGTTGACACTTATTTTGCGCCCGCGACGACGACGGATTTCGTCCAGCATGGAGCATGAGGCGCGCGGCGGAACCGGCCTCCGTAAGCGGTGAGTAACGAAGGCTGGATGAAATCCGTCGCGTCACTTCAGGTTGCACACAAGCAATGCGGATGCCGCGTTGCAAAGCTTGGCCATAGGCCACTATGTCCTGTGCTTCGCGCCTTGCCTCCGCGTTTTTCGTGTAGCAACGCGGGCGTAAAATAAGTGTTAACAGACCCCTAAATCAATCAGTGCTGCATGCTTTTATTACGGGGCTCGCAGATCATTATCAATTCTTCGGCTCGGTCCAATCCTGCCTGGAGCAACAGCCACTCCACTCGTTGCAGAATCCTGGACCAGCGGTTCACGATCCACGAGTGGCGGCGACCCCAAACATGGCGCCGCGTATTCTGGATGTCCCGGCTTGCCCGGAATAGCCCATCCGCTTCGCGCACGCTCGAAGCGAGATAGCAGATTCTAATATCTGCCTGTTCGGCGGCGCGACGCAGCGAGATGGGGTTGAAAAGATTCAAATGCCGCGGAGGATCGAGTGCAAGCCAATTGTTGCGAAACCATCTATGGCCCCAACTCGCAGTGTTCGGGGTAACCACGACGAGTCTGCCGCCGGGCTTGAGGATGCGCCCACATTCGCGCAGCAGACCCACTGGATCGTGCACGTGCTCGATGACGTGGCTGGAGACGATTGCCTCGAAGGATCCATCTGGAAAATTCTGCCTTTTCAAGCTGCCAGCATGGACCGTCAACCCACGGGCGGAGGCAACCTTTACCGCTGCCGGATCCAGATCGAGACCTTCCGCCTGCCAGCCGAGCTGCCGCAAAAGCTCCAGTTGGCGTCCACTGCCGCAGCCGATCTCCAGTAGCTTGGTCCCACGTCGAACCGATAGATACATGGCGCTGAAATCAAGTGCAATTTTGCGGGTAAAGTGGAGGTATATCAGCAAGCCGGTCAGCTTTCCCAATCCCGACGCACCATTCGCCGCATTATACTTGAGCGCAAGATATCCGTTGTCGCGTGCCAGGCAAAATGGACGCGTGAGCCGCTTGAAAGTGCCCCGCTTCTTGCGTATCTGGGTACTTCCATCTTCATGGGTATAATAATCAAGGTAGGCTTTGCCGATATCTTTCTCCGTAGGCATGGCATCCAGCCAGATGAGACCGCAATCTGATCCAGGGCACCGCTTAAGCGTCCAGCTTCCAGGTGCGCCGAACAGGCGATCCTCAAGGTCGCGATAAAGTACTTCGCCGCGCTTACCGCAGAGATAGCAATCGGGCCGGGGCTCGGTAGAGATTATGTCTTGCTGTGCTGCATTTAGCATTGCAGGAGTGTAACGGATATCGGTGGAGGTTGAGTATAGTTGGTTTGCAGCGTGCGTTATGCGAAGGATGCCTAAGCGAATGGGGCAAGTGAACCGTATAATTCCATCGGCGGAAATTTGAAAGCAGTTCGCCCATGCTACGCTGGCATTCGATATCCCGGCAGTACCCCATGACAAATAAGAACAGCATCGAATAAATGCTGCGAACTGGGTTAGTGCGGCTTAACCCGGCTAACTTTTTTCCCAAAACTCCAGTTCCTGAAAATTTATCCACTTCATCAATGTTTATCATCAGGCTGATCGGCTTCACTGTGTACGCGTGATTGCGCCATGAGCTGTCGAACTTGAAGGATCGAAGCGAAAACGTGGCTGGATAAAAGTGTAAAAGTGGACTTTAAGGCCAATAATTGTTCCCGATTGAAGTGGTAAAATAGGGATGAACCTCGATGTTTTTATAGCCGATTTTCTCTCCATCGGACAGGTGCTAGTACCTGAGTCCAATTGTCAATGCTTGCCAGGATCGTAAGATATGTTCACTGACGCCTTGTCAGTTGCAGGCAAAACCCCGGGGGGAATAATCATGCGCAAAACCATTGGATGGGCAGCTTCATGGGCACTCTATTATGTGAGCGGTTATATGGACCTTGCCAGAGCACGTTATGGAGCAAGATGGATTTTACGCCTGTATGTGAAACTTTTGAATGCTTCCGATGACATGCAAACCTGGGGAGGTGGCGGTGGTACCTGGGCCCCTATCGTATCCGAGGAAGACAAACGCGAACCCTATTCGCAGGCCTCGCATAGCATATGCAAGAGGAATGAAAATCTTTACAGGCGATTGGGCAGACTGGTCCGTGTGCAGACTAATGCCATTACGGGACGTTCAAAAGGCCTGCGCAGGTTATCGCTGCATTGATGCTGCCACTGCCCGGTTTGGAAAGAGAAGGAAATGACCCCACACGGGCGAGATCAGCACTTTGACTACAATGGCGTAGATATACCTTTCGAGACTACTGACATTCTTGCAAATAATTGTTACATTGGAACTCTAGCCTTTCCAATAATCCTGAATCCCGCAGTTGCCGTTCATTCATAAAACGCGATTTCCATTTGCAATTGTTATTGTTTGCGGCAGCCATTCCTTCACAAGGAATATCCTCAATGGAGTGACAATGAAAGCAAGTTTAATCATAGGATTGGGGCGCATCATTAAAGTATCGCTTGCCGTTGTTCTGGCGAGCGCCGGAAGCATGGCGGCCACATCCGCAGCACAAGCCGGCGAAACGTCGACAGGCATAACGCTCACGCCCGTCACAGCTCAAGCGATTCCAGACGATCCCGAACGCACATTGACGGCAGTCGTAGTGAATCTGGCACCCGACGCCAGATCCGCCAGCCATCGCCATGCGGGTATCGTTTTTGTTTACGTTCTTGAAGGTGTCGTTCGTTCACAACTCAACAGCGGTGAAGTGATCGAATATCGTGCCGGCCAAAGCTGGAGCGAGCCGCCCGGGACCGTGCACTCTTACATGGAGAACCCCAGCAAGATGGTGCCAGCACGCCTTCTCGCCACGATCATTGCTCCGACAGACGCAAAGCTGACAACCTACGACAAGTAACCGGGCTGGAGCTTTTCCTGATCGCTCCGCCTTCATTCAGCTTGATCCGCCGCGGTCAATTCGCATCGGCTTCCATCGCCACCCCCATGGGGGGATGCGGGCGGCGATAACGGCGGAGCCGGAATCCCGTCAACGAAAGGGAATTACGTTACGCTCGATACTCACCTTCGTCGTCAGCAACCTTACTTCGACCGTGCGCGCGAGCTCATCTATAAGCCCTGATGACGCGCCGTGACCTTCCTTTCTCGTGACGCTTGCAATCGCCTGTAAGTCCGCATGGAGACGTACGGGATCGATCTGCCATCCCAGGGCGGTGACGAGTGCTTTCAATGCATCTGCATAAGCTTCAAAAATCTGGTCATGCGTAGGTATCGTGGCGGTCATGATCCTGCCTCCTTGATGAGAATGAGACTTAATACTATATGAATTGCGATTCGCTGTAAAGTATCTGCATTCCTAGATTTGGTTCAGCCGACCGCCGAATCGGCACGCAGGATTCCACACGAGCGGGTATCCGGCAGCGGATGGATTTGATGAGTGAGTTATCATGTCACGCCATATCCGGGGAATAGAAATCAAACATCATCTCAATCCTGTGCGCGGCGAAATGAAATCTCCGCATATGTCCTTGATTCCCGGCAACGCAGCCCGCAGAGAATTCATTCGGGACTTTTCAAATTGCCGGCGGGTCAGTCCGATTACCCTCGCTGCGCTGGGAAACCTGATGCTGGCATCGGGCCTTTCTTCAGCCCAGTCGACCGCAGAATCCGATATTCCTCGGCCCACGCTCAACCCTGTCGTCATTACCGGAACCCGGATCGACCAATCGAGCTTCTCCCTACCCATGTCAATTGACGTGGTGGAGTCCACTGTCATCCGGGATGGACGGCCGCTCGTCAATCTATCTGAAGCGCTGTCTCGCGTTCCCGGCCTCGTCATTCAAAATCGGCAAAACTACGCGCAGGATCTCCAGATATCCAGCCGAGGCTTCGGCGCGCGCTCCACTTTCGGCATTCGCGGCATACGCATGGTCGTGGATGACATTCCCGCTACCATGCCGGACGGCCAGGGCCAGGCAGCCACGATCAATCTTGGGTCTGTCAAGCGCATCGAGGTGTTGCGGGGGCCCTTTGCCGCCATCCACGGCAATGCGTCGGGTGGCGTGATACAGGCCTTTACCGAGGACGGACCTCGCGGCACCATGATGACCGGTTCACTGCTTGGAGGCAGCTATGGCACGAGCCGTGGCGAAATCAAGCTGGGCGGAACCCTTGGCGGCTCGGGCAGCCTTGGCGACCAGGCTGGAGCGGGAACGCAGGGACCTTTCAACTATGTGGTGGACATATCCCGTTTCCAGACAAACGGCTACCGTGATCATAGTGCGGCGACTCGCTACCAGGCGAATGCCAAGCTGACGTACCGGTTTAACCAGGATGCGACGCTTACGCTGGTGGCTAATGAACTGCACCAGGGCGACACACAGGACCCCCTTGGGCTGACGCGCGCCCAGGTAAAGGCTGATCCACACCAGGCGGATGTAACCGCCACCCGCTTCAATACCCGCAAAAGCATCGACAATACGCAGGGTGGCGTGGTTTATGAATATAGATTTTCAGCAGCCAACACCGTCAAGCTGATCGGCTATACGGGAACGCGGAATATCCTGCAATTCCTTGCGGTGCCTCAAGGCGCGCAAATTCCGCTCACCAATTCGGGAGGCGTGGTCGATCTGGACCGCCAATTCGGAGGGCTGGGCTTACGATGGATGCATCGGGGCAGTGGCCCCAGGCCGTTGACGATTACGGGGGGAATCGACTATGAGACTTCGAAGGAAAGACGCAAGGGCTACGAGAATTTCTCCGGCGCGGCCTTGGGTGTGAGAGGCAATCTTCGCCGTAACGAAAATGATACCGTCACCAGCTTCAGCCAGTATGCTCAGGCCGAGTGGCAATTCGTCCCCGCCTGGTCGCTCTCCGCCGGGGTACGCAATACCGAAGTAAAATTTAACTCGCGAGATTTCTTTATCGGGCCAGGCAATCCCGATGACAGCGGCGGCGTCACCTTCCATGCCGTCAATCCGGTGGTGGGAGTGTTATACAAGGCAACCCCCGCACTCAACCTGTATGCCAGCGCGGGGCAGGGTTTCGAGACGCCGACCTTTGCCGAACTCAGCTACCGGCCCGACGGGGCAAGCGGCATCAATTTTGCGCTGCGGCCAAGCAGGAGCAACAACATCGAGGCAGGGGTCAAGTGGCTCGCTTCGAACAATACCCGCGTCAATCTTGCGTTCTTCGAAACGTTCGTTACCGGCGAAGTACTGCCTGCCACCAATTCCGGTGGCCGCGCCACTTTCCAGAATGCATCGGATACGAGGCGGCGCGGAGTAGAGCTTTCGGCCGATTCGCGTTTCGGTCCGGACCTCACCGCCTATGTATCGTATACCTATCTCAATGCCACCTTCCAGGATGCCTATACTTACCGCCCGACCGCCGCACCTGCCACGGTGACCGTGGCTGCCGGCAATTTCGTACCCGGCGTGCCGCGCAATACCGCCTACGCGGAATTGACCTGGCGGAGAGGGCTGCCCGGTTTATCCGCCGCGGTGGAAGCGGTCTACCGCGACAGGCTTTTTGCCAACGACACAAATACCGAAGCCGCAAGCCAGTATGCCATAGCAAACATGCGAATCGCCTATTCGCACCAGTTCGGGGGGTGGAAGTTCAGTGAGTTTGTACGGGTGGATAATGTCACCAATACGAAATATATCGGATCGGTCATCGTGAACGAAAGTAATAACCGGTTTTACGAGCCAGCTCCGGGACGCAACTATATGGTGGGTATCAATGCGAGCTACACTTTTTAAGAAAACCGCGAACAAGCTTTTCGTTGTTCCGTATTTCGTATGCATCGGGTGTAAGTCATGAATACTCATCCATATTGTCGAGAAGCCACACAATCGACCTGCCGTTTGTACCTGACTCAAAAAAGATGCCCGAAGGCTTACCAGCAGCTTGTGGTCTATTTCGCACTACACCCCAAAATCCTCGATCGGTATCGGTTTTCCAAATAGATAGCCCTGGTACATATAACACCCGTTTCGAGCCAAGAATTCCCGCTGGTCTTCCGTTTCCACGCCCTCGGCAATGACTTCCATTCCAAGGCTGTTGCTCATTGCGATAATGGTGCGAACGATTACCTCATCGCTTACGTTAGTTGCTATATCGTTTATAAAACTTTTGTCGATCTTGATCTGCTCAAGCGGCAAACGCTTGAGGTAGGTCAGCGAAGAGTGCCCGGTACCGAAGTCGTCCAGCGAAAAACGTATCCCTGCGGTACAGAGTACCTGCATTTTTTCAATGCTATGGGCAATGTCGTGCAGTACCAGGCTTTCCGTGAGTTCGAGCTTGAGTTTGAATGGATCGGCTCCCGTTTTTGCCAACACCTCAAGTACTTGGTTGACAAAATCCTGCTGAAGGAACTGGCGTGCACTGATGTTGACGGCAAGCTGGAGGCGACAGGTAACCGGATCTTCCGCCCACTGCTTAAGCTGAATACAGGCAACTTGCAGCACCCATTTTCCAATCGGCACAATAAGCCCCGTTTCTTCCGCGATTGGGATGAATACCATCGGCGAAACCATTCCACGCTGGGGATGCTGCCAGCGCAGAAGGGCTTCAGCACCCACCACAACGCCCTCTGCATTGACTTGCCTCTGGTAATAAAGCTTGAATTGCTGACGCGCTATTGCTTGCCGCAGCTCAACCGCCATGCTGGTACGCATTTCCAGCGCGGCCTGCATGGACGGATCGAAGAAGCACAATGTATTGCGGCCCGCGGTCTTGGCCTTATACATTGCGGCATCGGCATGCTTGAGCAAATCATCCATGCTGATCTTGCTATCATTGAACGAGCGGATTCCGATACTGGATGAGCCATGGTATTCAAAATCCCTCAGCCTGAAAGGCTCGTTGATGGCCTCAAGTATCTTTTCCCCGATATCGTTGGCTTCGGTCGCTGCCTGCAGGGCATCTTCGCTTAATCCCTCAACAGTGACGACGAACTCGTCGCCCCCCAACCGGGCTACCGTATCGCCGCTTCGCACACTGCCTTTGAGACGTTCTGCAACCTCGATCAGAAGCAAATCACCGATATCGTGACCCTGAGTGTCATTAAGGGCTTTAAAATTGTCCAGATCGATGAAGAAAACCGCGCAACTGGTCTTTCTGCGAGTGCTACGAATCTGCGCGCGTTGCAAACGATCCAGGAACAGGCGCCGGTTGGGCAGCTTGGTGAGCGGATCATAGAAAGCAAGCTGATGTATCTGCTCTTCCGCTTCCTTGCTTTCGGTAATGTCTTGTATCACCACAATATGATACTCGGGTCTTTTTCCGAATACCCGCATCGGCGAAACCGTGATCTTCACCCAGATAACTCTGCCATCCTTGCGAAAGTAGCGGTTTTCCAACTCAAATTCATGAGTTTCTTCCGCCTTGAGGCGATTCAGGTTGACGTGGCCGGCTTCCAGATCAGCGGGGTGGGCAAAAGAATGGAAATTCAGTGCGAGCATCTCCTCGCGCGTATAGCCAACGACGTCGGCATATTTCTGATTTACGCGTACGAAGCGACCGGTCGCAATATCAATCTGCGCCACGCCCACAGCGGCCTGTTCAAACAGGAAGCGAAAGCGTGCCTCGTTTTCTCTTAGCTCACTTGTACGCTCGGTGACAAGTTGCTCAAGATTCTGGTTTAGTTGCTGCAAGCGCACTTTGCTCTCTTGCAATGCCTCTTCACGCGTTGAGGCCTCGATGCGCAGCCTGATGTTTTCGCGGAGCGTGTGTCCCACCCGTAATGCATTTTGAGAAATGACAATCAGAAAAAGTGTTGTCATGATGCTCATGGAGAGGGAAATTTCGCTGCCTTCCATTCCGAAACGTACGATCAGCGGCATCAGAATCAGCGATAGGAAGCTGAATACTGATATTTTATCCACCGACAGTGCTGTAATCCCCCCTGCGGCTAATCCCGCCATGACAAAACCAAGAAATACTTGATGCGATATGTTTCCCGCGGGGAACAGTAAAATGCTGCCGATGCTCCACGTTAATCCAGTGGCAAAGACTCCTATACGGAAATAGTATTTCCATGACGATATGGATGCCACATCACATATCTTATTTTGATGCCAACGGATCATCAAAACTGTCCGGTAAGACATGACCAGACAAATTGATATAAACCAGCCAAGTACTATGGCAAGCTCTATGACCGACCGTTGTATATAGGCAAGGATTAAAGCAAGGATGAGGTTGGTGCTAATTGAGAAAGGCAGATGCCCATAGAGCAATCGTGTTTGCTCAATATCGGATTTGTTGAACTGCAAATTGATATCCCACCAGTCAGCGATGTATCATACCAGCTAATGTTTCATCATGTTAATTCCGGTATTAACATTGCGCAATACAGTGACCAGATTTTCCATACCGAGAGTGAGTATCCTCAATTGCTCATCGCTCGGGTCGTTTGTCTTAAGCATGGCCGAGGCACTGCTTGCCGAAATGCCGCCATGCTTTATCTGATATTGAGCAATAATCAAGGCGAGCAATCGCATGCACTCCGTCAGTTGTTCCCTTGTCAACTGCACAATGAGCAAATCAGCCTGAATGTAATATTGTTCAAATGCCGCTAATTTTTGAGCCATAAGAATTCCTTTGAATACGACCTAGATTTCCCGTCCTTTGATTCCGTCAGGAGATCCAAAACGCAAAGCGCGTGAGGCTAATCAATCAATTAAGCGGCGGCATAAGCCATTATTGATAACGTCGCAAAATTTTACTGCTTTTATATTCATGGAGATGAATTTAGTCGGAATAGAATCGGTGGCTCTATTCTACCGCTATCCAACACTATGAGTGAATTAGGGAAATCTTGATTCTGTTCTAAGGAAAATTCTGGTTCTGTTCTAATGGAACTCTTGGTTCCTTTTTTAAGGAAAATCATTGAAAGCCGGGCCAAAAATGATAATGGGATAGCGGAGAAAGCATTTTCCGTTTGTCAAGAGCGGCAGTGATTTTTACGGTTTAAGAAACCGTCACCGATGGCAATTGCACTTGGCGGCAGCCATTGAAATGGGAAACAACAAGGGAAGGGAAAGAGCAGGAAGCGAGCAAGCCAGGTATTGTCGTTCGAGTATTCAAAAGTTTCAATGGATAATCCCTCCGTAGAGTAAAAGGGCGCTCGCACAACCGGAGAAAGGGAATTTACATAAAGGAATGGTTCGCTGTGGAGCAGATTGCCGCGATATTGAAAGCAGCCGAGTCTGGTCCGCCGGTGGTGGAGCGCATTCGACGGATCGGCAACAACGCTTCTACGAGTCTGCCTTGAGACGAATATGCAGCGCGGGTGATGCCTTGAAACCTATGAAATAGCCTTTCGTAGCTCCGTCCATCATATATCCCTGTTCATTACGATTGATAACGGAGAAGGTGGTCGTTGACAGCCATGAATGACGCTGAACAATGAGAATAACCGGCTTATAAAAGCAGCGCATCAGAAGTGGCTCCTCGCATCATTTCCGGGCAATTCAACTGCAGACAAGAAGCTAAGCTATCTCAGTTGCTGGATTCAGGTTTAATAACTGAACCTCAATTGGGCAAAGAAAGTCCGCTGCGGGAAGGGATGAAAAACCCAGTATTTGTCGTTGTTGATATTGTTGATGCCACCAATAACGGTCAATTGCTTCGTGATTCTGTACTTCGCGAGCACATCGGCAACAAGATAGCTGGTTATCCCGGTGTAGGCGAAGCCATTGGTGTCGGTATTATTCAATTGGCCAAACTGGCCGCTGCTGTAGCGGACATTCACCGAAGCGCTCAGATCATCGTTTGCGCGATAAGTCACGACCGCATTAGCCCGCCAGGTAGGAAGCCTGGGCTGATGTTTGCCGGTGGTGGGAACGGCGGCGCTGGGATTGGCCGCTGTGGGCCCCGCCGCCGCTAATACCGCGTCCGCCTCACGATTATCCGTTATCCTGGAGTCCACCCACGTGAGATTCCCGAGAACATCCAGACCCTTTATGACCGCGTCACTCTTCTCTCCGGAAATTTCGATGCCATACGTATCGATTTTGCCGACATTTGAAATGAAAGTTGATTGGGTAGTGAGATTCGTAATCGGATTCGTGAATAACCCCGTCTGGGAGAAAATGGCATTTCTTATACTTTCCTGGAAGAAGCTGAGGCGCACTCTTCCCTTTTCAATGGCATATTCACCGGAAAGCTCGGAGGAGAGCGCTTCTTCAGGCCTGAGATTAGGGTTTCCATTGAAAGATACCGCAGTGGCACCCGTTCCCACTGTTGTCGTTTGGAATAATTCTGACGCGGTTGCGTACCGGTACGCCCTCCCGATGGCGGCGCCAATTTTCAACCCTTGTATGGGACTCCAGGTCAGTTTTCCTTTAGGTGAAAAATTGAGCGCACTTTTGTCAGCCTGATTGACCGTTCTAAGCTCAGTGTGGGCGGGGACGCCTCCACTAGCGGGAATATTTACAGTTGTCGCATTAAAGCCATCATATGCATGCCAGTTTTCCAGGCGGCCTCCGACCGTAAAATTCCAGTTGTGATGGAAATCCCATGCATCCTGTATCCAGTAGCCTTCGGTCTGTGTTTTTCCGAGGGAATTCGAAAAGAGGCTCTGGCCGCCGCCGCTTTGCCAATTATTGGTATTGAATACCGGATTTTTCAGTGAATACAAATCATGGTGAAAACCAAAACTTATCTCGTGATAGCCCAGCATATCGACGCGGGGCCTCCAGATGCCTTTGGCATCGGCCGTATGCCAGCCGGAACCGGTCAAGCTGGTAATCCTGCCGGGCGCATTGCCGGCGAACGCAAGGGTGGGGTCAACCGTGGGTGCGCGAACGGTATCCTTACCTAAATCGATCAAGCTGCCCACCAACTCCCAATCAAATTTTCCGCCGGTATTGGACCGGAGATTGATCCCGTGCGACCAGGTTGTCTGATCGGTCTGGCTCCCTGCAAAAACGGGACCGCTCCCGGGCGACAGGTTGTATTGCCGCCCACCGATATTGACAAGGCCGTTTTGTACCAGATTTCCCGCACCATCCCTCAGATAGCTCTGCACGTTCGCATGGGCATTGTTCTGCCACATTCCGAGAGTGTAGGAGAGTTTTATGGTCGAAGTGATGTCGTAGGCTGCCTTCCACTTGAAATTATCCTGGATGGTATGGTTGATATTCCCTGCACCAAGCGTCTGGATAGCGGCATTGGTAGGGTTTGCTCCAGCGAAAGCGCCAGTTACATTTGTACCCCCGATGGGCGCCGCACCGGTCGAGACGAGCGCAGTCGCAAAGGTGATAGGCTGGCTGTGGGAATCAAGATGATTGTAATCGAAACGGAACGACAGATCGTTATAGCGATGGCCAAGGTATCCCGAATATCTTTGGCTCTGATAGGTATCCTTTGTGCCGTAAAGATTGAAAGTCTGCCAGGAAGCTTGCGCGTCCGCGCCCACTTCGAATTTTTCCGGCATTCGCGTGGTGATATTGATCACCCCCCCAATGGAATTGCCGGCATAGGCGGCCGAAAATGGACCGTACAGGATATCGATCCGTTCGATTTCACCGGGTGATACAGTATTCCAGCGAGGCGAACCGGTATTTGTGTTGTTATTACCGAGCAAGGAAGACAGCAAAATACCATCCGCATAAATCAGGTTGCGTGCGCTGGCGGACGTGCCCGAGGTGCGCATCCCCACCGGCGCATTGGTATCCCCGATATAGCGGCTGCGGACCTGAATGGAGGGCATGTATTTAATGGCATCCTCGGTAACCATGAGGTTGATCGCATTGTCCATCCTTTCCCGGGTGACGGTTTCCGAGGTCTGGGGCAGCTTGTATCTCTCCTTTTCGGTCTGTGTCTTCAGCGGCTTCATTTTTCCCCCAATCGTCATTTCCGGCAATTGAATCACGGGTTCGTGCAATGCCAGTTTAATGATGGAGGTGCCGGTAGGGACGGGGGCCGCATCTTTATTCACCAAAACCTCGAACGCAGGAGAAGCGCTTGCCGGTTTCAAAACCACTGATGGTACAGATTCCGTTTCACTTTTTGCGAGCAGTTCCGGCTCAGTTGCTGCCCCGGCGGTAGAGATACAGAGCAGGCTTCCCAAGGCAAGGGGAACCGATTTCAACTTGACATTCATTTTTCTGTTTCCACTTGGTCTTTTTATTATTGGAAAAGCCTTTCAATGACCTTTCAATATGAATCACAAGCAACCCTAAATAACCCGAGCGTGAGAATAATCTATTTCTTTCAGCACAGGAATGCGGCAAATTGTCGCAGCACATAAAACCATCGCTGAATCGCCACACATGCTACGGGCAACTATAGGCACCTCAATTTCATGTCTGGGGAATGTGCATCACGATCTGCGAGCTTAAGCCCCGGCCGTGGATTGCCGGTTGCGAGCCGGATGCTTCGCCTCACGTACACCGAATGCAAAGAAGAATCCGGATTATTACATCCGCATCGGTGGAATTGAACATCTGCTTTCGCACGAGTTATCCATATATTGGAGCGTGAAATACCTCGGCAAAAGTTATTCCAGTATTACTTTGCGCCCCGAAAGATTTCGGCAAATGAATTTGCCTATAAAACAAACACTGCTATGAATAGATTGCGCACTTTATAAGAGCGATTCGTTTCATCCTTAGAATGAAAAATGGTTTAAACGGCCTTTGTCTCCTCATGATGCCAATTTTGAAAAGTAATCATCGGGCATTAATTGATATCAATATCCAATATGAGAGGTGCTTGTCATGAAACAACTACGTTTGATTGGAATTTTTTTTCGCTTTGGTGGGTATGTGGGCCGCGTTTGGCACCGGTGAAATTATTCCGGTTTCCCAGGCAGAACCGGTAAAGCCGTCGAAGATAGTCAAAACGGAATATCAATATGCCGCCAAAGTCGCTTGTTCGCTACTGCAACCGCACCAGGATGGCTCGTTGGCGCGAGGCACTTATCGCACGGCTGTCAATACATAATCCCACCAATAAGGAAATTACCATCGCCGCAAAGGTAGCGCTTGCGACAGAATTCGGCTCCGAGGCGGGCCCCTTTGCGGTCACGCCATTCAAGGAAGCCATTCTCCAGCCGGACGGTGCGGTAGGCGTAAATTGCTTCGACATCGCCGGTTATTTTTGCCCGATCGACGGCGTTTGTGTGGATTTCGCATTTCTGGAAGGATTCCTCGTTGTGAAAAGTCCCATGGAGCTGGATGTGGTCGGCGTTTATACCGCGCGGCATACGGATGGCGATGTGGAATCTATAGACGTGGAAACGATAAAGCCGCGCCAGATTCGCGAATCGGTCAAGATCGGGGCAGGGGAGCCTGCCAAAACGGGAAAAGGAGAACGAGTCGACTATCCGCCTAAAGGAAGCTCCGCGTATGGCAATAAAGAGCCCAAACAAATGTGCGGAGGAATTGCCGGATTTCCATGCCCGGATGGCAAGAAATGCGTGGATGACCCGTCAGATAATTGCGATCCCGCCCGAGGCGGAGCAGATTGCAGCGGTATCTGCGTGAAGTAAGTAAGAAAGAGGTGTCGCATCGCATTTCCTCTGACGGGGAGAATCGGCAAAGCGATGGAAGCGGGCGTTCTTGCGGCGGAGGCAATCATTGCGACACAGCAGTCGGGCCCCGCCGCTATTCCATTAACCCATAATAAAAGCGGGTCGCAAAATGACTTCGGCATGCTGCTTTGACAAGAAGTAAGCAGCATGTCCGACATCAAAAAGTTCTTGTAAATACCTTGCAGGCATTCCCTCCATACTGCCTCGACGATACTTCTTGCGATGTTCTGATCGTAATGGCAGCCAGTCGGACAAATTACGACGGAGCGGAACTGAATACTTAGTAATTCCGCGCTAGGCACCCTGGTCTTGCTCGCTGGCTGCGGTCAACAGATCAACATCCGGAGCCAGGAGTTTGATGTGCGCCGCCCGGATGAGGCTGTCGAGCTGCTGGATACTGGTTGCACTGGCAATCGGCGCCGTAACGCCTTTTTGGGCCATCAACCACGCCAGCGCCACCTCGGCCGGGGTCACGTGATGGGCACTCGCAACCGTATCCAATGCGTCCAGAATGCGAAAGCCGCGCTTGTTGAGGTATTTGCTGATGCCCTGGCCCCGAACGCTCTTTTCCAGGTCGTCAGGGGAGCGGTATTTGCCCGAAAGGAAGCCGGATGCCAGGCCATAATAAGTGATGACTCCCAAATGTTCTTCGAGGCACAGATCGCGTAATTTCCCTTCATAGCTGCTGCGGTCGTAAAGGTTGTACTCGGGCTCCAGGACTTCGTAGCGCGGCAGGCCTTTTTTCGATGCCATTGCCAACGCCTCGCGCAACTGGGCGGCATTATGGTTGGAAGCGCCAATCGCCTTGACCTTGCCCTGCTGAATGAGATTTTCGTAAGCACGGAGTGTTTCTTCGACCGGCGTTTCCTCGTCCGGATAATGGCTCAGGTAAAGGTCGATGTAATCCGTTTTCAAGCGGCGCAAGGAATCTTCCGCCGCCGCCTCGATGTATCTGGCGGACAAGCCCTTCTTGTCTTCGGCAAGCCTGGCGCCCACCTTGGTGATAATGACAATTTTTTCGCGGCGCACGGAGGAAGCCTTAAACCAGTTGCCAAGGATCGTTTCCGATTCGCCGCCCTTATTTCCCGGTACCCAGGTGGAATAAGCGTCGGCGGTATCGACGGCGTTGAAACCCGCATCCGCGAAACGATCAAGCAGCGCGAAAGAAGTCGGTTGATCAATCGTCCAACCGAATACGTTGCCGCCAAATACCATTGGCGCGATTTCCAGTCCGGTGGAGCCAAGAGGACGCTTGTTCATGATAAGCTCCCTATAAGGTATGTTGAAGAGTCCGAGCGGCTGCTTCAGTACATGTGATCGATCTGCACTGTTGATCGTTCAATAGGCAATCTCGAGCCCTGCACCGCATTGCCAGCATAGCTGGAAATTGCGCGGATTTTCCTCGCCGCAGGCACGGCAGAATACGATACGGTTCTCCACCGGAGTTTTCTCGAAATCCCTTACGATCGCCCGGCCACGTTCAAGATCGCTATCGCGGACCACCCACACTTCCGGATAAGCATGGGTAAAAGGAATGTCTCCCACACCGCCCTGCGCATGCTCGTTGAACAGGCGGGCCGCTATGCTCGCGTGGCCGAGGAGATCGAGCATAATTTGCGCTTCGATGAGATTCGTGGCGGAACAGATTTTCTTCATGCGTTTGATTATCCCAGGCACATGCTTATTGAAAAAAAAGCTTGCCGATTGCGGACAGAACCCAGGCAGCGCCTCCTTAATTATAGGGACTTTGATAAGGCTCGTACAACAACTGGCGAGACCATATAGCGGCGACAAATGTGGAAGTTACAGGCAGAAGCTGAAAGGCCAGACATATGGATGCGCTCCTGTGCGCTAGCGTACTTACTTACGCTTGCGTCCCATCCATAATAGATTATGAGATTCGTTAGCAAGGAAGAGATTATGAGCGGACGCGACAAGTACCTGATTAGTTTCCGGGGGGCATGCCTGGTGGCCGGCCTAGGCTTTATGGGTGCGGTGCTGCCACTTTCGTTTGCCCAGGAGCCGGTGCCTTCAACTAAACCCGCCGGCGAGATAAAAACACCCAGCACAAAAATACTGGAGGTGGGCGCGAGATTTTTACAGGGCACCCAGCCTTTGAAGTCATTCGACATCTATCTGGTAGGTTTTCATCCAATGAAAGATCATCCTGAAAACCAGATGGAGGCACATCATTATTGCCATCAGACGAATGAGGATTTTGCGCAATGCATGTTATTCGACGGCAATACCCGGGATGCAAACCTGAATGGCATCGAATACATCATTTCCGAAAAACTTTTCGCCACGCTGCCCGAAGAGGAAAAGAAGCACTGGCATCCCCACAACGGTGAAATTCTTTCCGGTCAGCTCGTCGCGCCAAATATTCCCGATATTGCGGAAAAAGCATTAATGAAAGGGAAGATAAACAGTTACGGCAAGACATGGCACGTATGGCATACCGGCTATGAGGGAAAACCCGGTGACGATTTGCCACTGGGCGAACCGAAGCTGGGCTGGTCTTTCAACCGGGATGGCGAAGCGGCACCAGGACTCGTGGAAAAGCGCGATGCCGAAATGAAAATAAACAGCGTAGAGAAACGCAGGCAACGCATGGATTTAAAACAGCTTGCCGAGCCGCAATCGGGGGTTGATGACCTTAAAGCTAAATTCGGTCGACCGACAACGGATATTCCCGGCGTTGTCGATCAGAAAAACATTACCTCGGGTGAATAGAGGCGCTGCCGCTTTCAACATTTTTGACGCACCACGGCGCCCTTGCCAGACCGAACTCGCTACAGGCGACGTACCATACCCTGGTTGCCATCCACTTCCACCTGTTCACCGTCGTGAAGGCGGCTTAGGATGCCTGGAAGGTTCACCACCGTCGGGATGCCGAATTCCCGCGCAACGATAGCGCCATGTGAAAGGTAGCCGCCGGTCTCCATGACCAGTGCCCCCGCCTTGAGGAACAGAGGTGTCCAGGCCGGGTCGGTGGAAGGGGCCACCAGCACATCACCCTTCGCCATGGTGAGCCCGTCGGCGGGGCTGCGGGCGATATGCACACTCCCTTGGGCGCGGCCGCTACCAACCGCGGTACCGCGCCAAAACTCACCCGTGCCGTTCTCTACGCTCGCGGAGACGGCGGCGGGTGCCGACACGGCATCTCCATGCTGGAGCAATACTTCCGGCTCGGTTTCCGCCGCCCAGGCTTCCAGCCGGTGGCGCCGTTCTGCGGCACGGCGCCCTGCAGCGGCGCCAGGCAATCGGCCTTCGGCGAGCGCAAACACTTCCGGCGCCGCCAGGTTGAAAATATCGTCCGGCCGCTCCAATCCGCCCGGGCCGGCCAGGCGCTGGCCAAGGGTACGCGCTCCCCGGCGCAGTACCTCATGGTATGCGACAAGGGCGCTGCGGGCGGCCTCGCGATGATTGCACTCGATCCGGGATACCTTCACCAGTTTTCCCACCACGGGCCTCAGCCAGAACGGCATATCGCGGCGCAGCCGCTGCCAGGCTTCGGTGACGGCTTGCTGCTGGCGCTTGTGCAGGGGCGCCGGGTCGCAGCCGATCAGGTTCACCACGCTGTCCAGCAGATAATCCGGCTTCTCACGCCAGCGCGGACTGCGCAAATAGGTTTCATAGACGCCGCGATGCCCATAGCGCTGCAGAAAGCCGGCAAATGCACGGTGGAAAGGGCTGTCTTCAGCCAGCTCATGCGGCCACTCGGTACCGGTACGATCGGGGCGGCGCAGCCAAATTAGAGCCGGCGGGTCGGCGGCGGCGATGCGGGCCAGTTCCATCAAGTCGTAGCCCTGGGTGGCGGTAATACTGGGTTCTCCGCCGGCCATGAGGGCGGCGGTGAGGGCATGGCCTTCGCCAGGGCAGTATTTTTCCACGAGCTGTATCAGGTTGAACAGCGTACCGCCGGCGGAACCCTGGAGGAAAAACAGGTCGTCAGCGCCTTGGACGACAGTGAACTGGAAGCGCAATTGCTGCGCCAAGCCTGCATTGTCTGCCGGCAGGTCTTGCGCCAGCCAGGCGGCGGCGCGCCGCCGAGCCTGGCTCAGGGCCGCCTCCGCATGGCGGCGTTGTCTGGCCGAGCGGCGCAGATAGCTCAAGAGGCGCAGCCCCTTGGCCCATCGCTGGCCAGCCGTGGGTGGCGGCACGGTAATCTCAGGCTGGCAGCCGCCCAGAAGTTGATTCATGACCTTGGGGGCTATGCCCAATGCATCGTAGCCTTCCCATTGCATGAGGGATGTCTGGAGATAAAGCCGGCCATGGAACAGGCCGGCTCGCTGGGCCCCCGGCAAAGTGGCGTAGCCGCTCAATTCGTAGCCACGGGTCAGCATGCGATTCACCATCTTGCGGCAGAGTCCCCAGTCCAAAGGCGATAACGGGGCCGGCAGTATTTCGCGGGTATTGCCCCGCGACCAGTAATCGGGCTGGCTTGCAAGTATGGAATAGGTATGGCGGCCCCGGGCAGTGATCGGACGTGCCTGAACAATCCAGAAGTGTTCACCGTCCCACACCCATTCCACGTCGTAGCCGGTATTGGCATAATCGAGGGCATTGGCGGCATCCCGGGCCAGTTCGCCCAGCACGAGCGCCTGGGCCGGAGCAAGCACTGGCTGGGCCGCCAGGCCGGCGGGTGTTTCGCGCAACGTCGTGCCGCCCCTGGGGGAGGGCACGGTCAGGCGTGCCTTGCTGCCCAGGCGCTGCTCGATCAAGCGCAGGCTGTCGTCCCCATGGTTTTCCTGCAGCCGGTATTCGTCGCCTTCGGCCTGGCCGCCCACCAGGGCTTCACCCAGGCCCCAGTGGGCATGGATGATCAACTGGTCGTCGCTGCCGGAGACCGGATCGCAGGTAAAGGCGATGCCCGAGGCTACCGCCGGAAGCAGGGGCATCACCACTACCGCCATGGAAGCCTCGCTGTCGGCCATTCCCAAATGGTGACGGTAAGCCAGTGCCTGGGGTGTCCACAGGGAATCCCGGATTTCCTGCACCGCCCGGACAGCCGCATCGAAGCCCTGCACGTTGAGGCAGGAGCGATGGATGCCTGCGAAGGAGGCCCGGGCGGAATCTTCCATAGGGGCAGAGGAACGCACCGCCAAGGGCAGGTGGCTCCAGTCCCGGCGCTCCAGTTCCTTTGCCAGCAGCGCAAGGATGGCAGCCGGCAAGGGTTCTCCGGACAAGTGGCTGACGCTGGCGGAAGCCCCGATGACAAAGCCTGCGGGCACCGGCACCCCAAGCTGGGCCAGGCGGCCAAGCTGCCAGCCTTTACCGCCGGCCTGGGCGGATCCGGCCTCGGCGGCGGCGCTCCAGTCAAGAATGGGGACAGTCATTCTTTGCTTGCGAAGGCAGTACGGCAAGGCCGTGGAGAAACAAATCCAGCACAGCATCCAATTCACAACGCAGGTCTCCATCCGGCAAGGCCAGCCAACGCATCATCGCACCCAGGTAAAGGAACTGGAACATGTGTGCCAGCTGCGCAAAAGGATAGTCGGTACGTAATTCCCCAGCCTCCTGGCCCGTACGTATCAGAGCCTCGAACAAGCGGTCGAGGCCGCTGCGAGGATGCCGGGTTTTGCCGCTTTCCTGGCCGCAATCCACATTGGCGAGCCGGAAGTGCAGGTAGTGGGGGAGGTAGGTGCGATGGGCTTCAGACCAGTCCGCCGAGGTACGGAGCAAATAAGTCATGCGGGCGGAAAAATTGGGCAGGGCTTCCATGGCGGCCTGCATCTGCGGCATGCCATCGCCCAGTTCGTTATGAAACCGTTGCGCCAACAATGCTTCTTTAACGGGAAAATGGTTGTAGAGGGTACCCTTAGCGACATCGGCTTCGGCGGCGATCTGCTCCATGGTCACGGTCTCATAGCCTTTCGCTTCGAAAAGGCAAAAGGCGGTGGCGACCAAATGGTCTACCTTCTGACGGCGTTTTCGTTCGCGGCGGCCGGGATCGGCATCGATATCGATATGGAACGGTGAAAAGGTGGCAGCAGTCATAACGGCCGAAAAAAATATAGACGATGTATAAAATTGTACATCGTCTATAACTAGACCGCAAGTCTATACGATTACTGCGCTATTTTTCCCCTATCTCAAAACTCGGTACGGCGACCCACGTGCAGATTCTCCGCAGCCTGTTACTCTTCTCGAGATACGCTATTCTCGAAATGAGCGCCCATCTCCAGCGCGATGAATTGCGTGACATGATTCCGGGCAAAGTTGTTGTCGGCTACTAGCACGATGGTGCGCTTGCCGTTGAAGAGAGGGCCGATGGTGAGGCCTTCAATATTGCCCGGCACCAGGGGTGAACCCTCCGCATTTTTCAGATCCGACAAATCCAGCAGCAAGGTTTTGCTCATCGGCTCAATGCTTTTGCCGGCAATGGACGCCATCCCGGAAATATCGGTTGCACGTCGTGCATCGGCATAATAGAGGCGGACGGTGTAACCGGTGTCGGCGCTCAGCGGGGCGGCAGCATCCAGCGTGAAGGAGCGTTCGATGGTAATGAACTGGCGGTCTCCAATGGCGACAAAATCGGTCAGCCCATTGGTGGCGAACCCGATAAGAAAGGCCGGGGCGACGGCAACCGGCCCGACATCGTAAATATATTCGGCACCGGGCTTTCCGCTGGCAATGTCGAAGGAAAGAATGCGCGCACGCGAACCCGTAAAGATATTGGAGGGGGGAGAATCCTGGATCAGGCCATTTTCCGTAGCGGTATATAGGGTATTGCCATCGACCGATATCGCCAGGCTCTCGAAAGCCAGGTTGTTGTAAACCCCTTTATCGCCCGGAAACATTCCCAGATTGGTACCACTCGGGTAATAATAGGCGGGCACATCGAATTGCCGGCTATGGCTGCCGTCGGGGTTCATTTCCTCTACCGCGGGATTCTGGAAACCGAAAATGGTGCGTTGGCCCTCATTGCTCCAGTAAATCTTGTTGTGCAGGGAATCAAAACGCATGGCTTCCGGATCTACCGGCTTGCTTTTGAGCGCTTCCCCACCGCCCCGCTGGATCCTGGTTACCGCGTAAAAAGTCACGCCGGCCATGCCGGGTGTGGCGGAGCGCCGGAACTGGGCAAGATCGAGAGAAAGTTCGTAGAAGCGGGCAGGCTTGGTTTTGCTCCAGCTGTCGCTGACGGCCAGGTAACGGCCGGTAACGGGGTTATAGTCCAGCGAGGATAAGCCGCCCACCGCCGTCCCGTTGAAACGTGTGTTGTTGGGCACTATCTGCTGGCCGATATAAGTCAGGACATAGTCCTCGGAGCGGATGGCGTGAGCAGGAATCCCGAAGCTCGCAACCAGGCCCAGAATCAGGAGGGAGACGGCGCAGGCGGCGATAAAAAAAATGATTTTCATAAACGGATTTTTTTCAGCTGCCAGGTGGCCGGCCGCTGGTTTAAAGATCGGTATTTACCCATTATCATCCATCAGGCATCAGCCGGGGAACTCCTGAACAAGTCCCGCGCGGACATGCTATAGAAACTATAGGAATTGAGATTTATACGGAGGACTTGTTTAGACGTTCCCGGGCGTAGTAGTCTATACTCATCCGTGTTATAACCACCGGATGCATCCTGTATATCGGCCAGAATATATACCGTGACCGGACATAGCCAAAAAGCAAAAGGACAAGAATAGAAGAGGGGCTGGATAGCGATTCATCATGCTGCGTATCGATGGAAGGTGATCGAAATCGCGGGTATCGCAGAAAAGGAAATGCGGAATTCGATAGATAAACGGAAGTATCGAAACACATCGGGAAAACTTTCACTCATGCCATTTCCCGGGCATGGACCCATGGAAAGGAGAACTGAATGACTGCATCACGAAACATGCGTATTTTTGGCGTCTTGATGGCTTTGATGACTTCATGTTGCATTTCGTCCACCGCGTGGGCCGACAGCGACCTGCTCGTCGCAGCCAGAAGAGGCGATCTTTTCCGGGTCAAAACGCTGCTCGGTGCCAAAGCGGATGTAAATGAACCCAGGGACGATGGCGCCACGGCGTTGATGGCGGCTTCGACCACGGGGCATCTCGCGGTAGTGCAGGCATTGCTCGCCGCCAGGGCGGATGTGAACGCCAGGATGGCCAACGGCGCCACGGCGCTCATGGCTGCTGCGGCGGTAGGCAATCGGCAAGTGGTGCAAGCGCTGCTCGATGCGAAGGCCGGTGTGAATGCAAAGGCGAACGATGGCTTGACGGCCCTGCTGATAGCCTCGGAAAACGGCTACCCGCATGTCGTGCGCACGCTGCTCGCCAGCGGGGCCGATGTCAACGCCGGTACGGGCAATGGCGTCACCGCATTAATGGTGGCGGCGCAGGAAGGATACCGGATAGTCCTGCAGGAATTGCTCAAAGCCAGTGCCGATGTCAATGCGAAGACAAATGATGGCCTCACGGCATTGCTGATAGCGTCGGAGAAAGATCACCAGCGCGTGGTGCAGGAACTCCTCGCCGCCAAGGCCAATGTCAATGCCAGCATGGACAATGGTACAACACCCCTGATCATGGCATCCCAGAATGGACACCAGATGGTGGTGCAGACCTTGATTGCCGCCGGAGCCGATGCGAATGCCAAGACAAAAGAGGGTGTTACTCCTTTATTGATGGCGTCGGAAATGGACCATCCGGATGTGGTACAGATGCTGCTCGCCGCTAGGGCGGATGTGAACACCAGGATGAACAATGGCGTCTCTGCGTTGATGGCGGCCGCACAGGAAGGCCACCTCATGGTGGTGCACGAGCTGCTCGCTGCCAAGAGCGATGTGAATGCGAAGGCGGACAAAGGCGTGACAGCGTTGCTTCTGACGTCGGAACGAGGCCATCAGAAGGTGGCGCAGGCCCTGATTGCCGCAAAAGGCGATGTAGACGCACGCACGACCGATGGGGTCACCTCCCTGATGGCAGCGGCGAAAGAAGGTCATCAGCTGGTGGTTCATGAGCTGATCGCAGCAGGGGCCGATGTGAATGCCAAATCGAACGATGGCGTGACGGCATTGATGGCCGCAGCGAAGGATGGCAGGCAGGAAGTGGTATACGTGCTGCTCGCTGGCGGCGCCGACGTCAATGCCCAGTCAAAGGATGGCCTCACCGCGCTGATGATGGCGTCGCAGGATGGCCGGCAGGAAGTCGCGCAGGTGCTGCTGGATGCCAAAGCCAATCTGAATGCCAAGTCAAAGGATGGCCTCACCGCGCTGGCAATGGCATCGCAGAATGGTCATCAGGAGATGGTGCAGCTTCTCAAGGAAGCCGGCTCAAGGAAGCAGAAACGTTGAATTTCCGGGCATAGCCGGAGTTTGCCCAGGTTGCTCAAGCGAAATGGCTATTATCCGAATGGCGATATCTCAATCCGATCCACGAACATTTTTCGCCGCGGAACGTACGCTGCTCGCGTGGATACGGACTTCGCTCACCGTCATGGCACTTGGTTTCGTGATTGCCCGGTTTGGCCTGTTCCTGCAACTCATGTCGCTCCAGGTGCCAGCCGTCAAGCTGCACGCGCACTCCGGCTTATCCTCGGCGCTGGGCATATTGTTTGTTGCCATGGGCGCACTGACAGCCCTGGCTGCGACTGTCTTTCATCGAAGATTTATCTCCACACTTCCGCCGGTTGATCTGCCCGTTTCTTATTCCACCCGTTTCGCGGCAAGTTTTGGCTTTCTCATCGGCTTTTTGGGATGCTGTCTCGCCGCATATCTCATGATTTCATAGCGGACCGGGCGTCTGTCCCGTGTATTCATTGCGGGTCAAAGCCATTCGTTTTCCATGGATTCGGGATAAAAGAATCGAAAGCAGATTTACCCACACCGCGATCCCGATTATATAATAGCGTGCCGGACTATTGCCTCCGCGATTCACCGGAGAAGGCAGGGCAGCTTCAGCTCCGCACGATGAAATGCAGCAGGTATGCGTGGAGACTCGGCCGGCTCTGGCCGCAGCCCTGCAATTGGCATACCCGGACTCCGTCCGTTTCGCGATATGATCAGGGGATACATGCCATGGTCGCTGCGGGCAGATGCTGCTACAGGCTATTGTCATATTCGCGGGTTTGCGACATGCAAGGGATGGTTGAATCCGGACAGGACGACGGAAGGATAGCAGCGGATGCTATCTTTTTCAGCACATTGCCGCCCATCAAAAATTTTTCTACGATGGCCAGCACACTGGGCAGCGCGCTGTTATCAGGATATTGTTGATCTCTATATTGGAGTATGAATGGATGCGACAGGCGAGATCGAAAGTCAGCTCATCAAGCTCCAGGATATATCCGGCTTCCTGGAAGAGGGCAGTCTCGACGACAATCTCTTACAGCTTGCGGAAAAGACCGCTAAAATCCTGGAAGCTCAACACTGCTCGATCATGCTTCTGAACGATGGCGAATCCGAAAATCCCGGCATGAAGGTTTGCGCCAGCTACGGTCCGCTGCCCACCGCCGCATACAAGGAATCCGTACATAAAGGGGAAGGCATCTCAGGCCACGTGGTGGCTACCGGGAAGTCTCTGTTTATCGATGATATAAGCAAATCCAGGTTCGCCAATCAGGCCCGCCGCGCCAAAGATCCGCACAAAAGCCTGTTGTGCTCCCCTATCAGGATCAACGCTCGTATTGCGGGCGTGGTAAACGTGACGGAATGCGGGAGTGGAAAATCGTTCAAGCCGGGCGACCTGAATTTGCTGGATGCGGTGGCCTTGTTCATCGGCAAGTCCATTCAGACGATACAACTCCAGAACTTGCTGAATTCCCGTTTTGCCCAGATGGCGCTGATACAGGAAACGCAAAAAAACATCGGACGCTCGCTGGAAAGCATTTTGCATAATCCGGATCAAATCGCAAAAATCATGGCAAAATCCTTCTATAGGGAAATGACCCGCACGGGCTTCGGTTCAAGCCAGATCATTAACGTTGCTTCGGATATCATTGCTCAGTTGAATACCCACTTGCAGCGGCATAGCAAGCGAATGGGACGGGAAGGAAAGGAGTCTCAGGAAAAGCCCTCAGGATAGATCCGCCTGCCTCGTTGAGCCGATGGAGCGGATCCTGATCATCGCATAGCGCGCGTTTAGCGGCGCCAGGCGCAACAAACCCATTCACTCATGAATAAAAGACTCGTCATAGTCGCTGCAGGACTTATCCTCGCCATCGTGGTGCTGGCAGGGTGGTATTTTACCCGGCAACAAGGTAATGCCGATACACTGGTGCTCTTCGGCAATGTCGATATCCGCCAGGTTTCCCTGGCATTCAACGGCAGCGAGCGGATCGCCGACATGCACGTGCAGGAAGGTGACCGGGTGGAGGCCGGCCAGGTGCTGGCCATGCTCGATACCCGCACCTTGCTGCTGCAGATTGGCCAGGCTGAAGCGCAGATCGATGTGCAAAAGCAGGCACTGCTACGGTTGAAGAATGGCACGCGGCCGGAAGAAGTGGCCCAGGCCCGGGCGGACGTTGCGGCCGCCCGGGCCGACGCGGATCTGGCCGCCCAGCAGCTCAAGCGTCTACAAAATATCGAGCGGGACTCCGGCGCGGCGATCAGCCAGCAGGACCTGGACAGTGCACGTTCACGCAGGAAGGTGGCCCTGGCACAATTGGCCAATCGCCGGAAAGCGCGGCAATTAGCAGTGATCGGTCCGCGCAAGGAAGACATTGCGCAGGCCGAGGCGCAGCTGAACGTTTCCCAGGCTGAACTGGCCCTGCTCAAGCACCAGCTCAGCCTGTACGAATTGAAGTCTCCCATCAACGCTGTTGTACGCTCGCGCCTGCTGGAACCGGGCGATATGGCTTCGCCGCAACGCCCGGTGTATGCGCTGGCGATTACCGACCCCAAGTGGGTGCGGGCCTACGTGTCGGAGGTGGATCTGGGCCACGTCAAGCCCGGCATGGATGCGCGCGTATTCACCGACAGCCATCCCGATCAGTCGATCCGGGGGCGCGTCGGCTACATCTCCTCGGTCGCGGAATTCACGCCAAAAACCGTGCAGACCGAAGAACTGCGCACCAGCCTGGTCTACGAGGTGCGCGTCTTCGTCGAGGACGCCAGCGATCGACTGCGCCTGGGCATGCCCGCCACTGTGCATATTGATCTGCGTGGCAAGCAGGGCTCGGCCGGAGCAGCGGTTGATGCATGAAAAAGCGGCGCTGACTGCCCGGAATATTCATAAAAGCTTCTTCGTCAAGGAAACGGGGAAAACAGTTCAAGCTGTCGCTGACGTCTCGCTGGAAGTACAGATGGGTTCACTCACCGCCCTGGTGGGTCCCGATGGCGCGGGCAAAACCACGACGCTGCGGATGATAGCCGGGCTGATGAAAGCCGATAAGGGCCGGCTCGAAGTGCTCGGCATTGACGTCGCAGCCGACCCGCAAGCGGTGCAGGATCGCATCAGCTATATGCCGCAGCGCTTCGGCCTGTATGAAGACCTCAGCGTACAGGAAAACCTTGACCTCTACGCCGACCTGCATGGCGTAACCCAGGCAATGCGCCGAAAACGCTACGCCCGGCTTCTGGAAATGACCAATCTGGCGCGCTTCACCGCGCGTCCCGCGGGCAAACTTTCCGGAGGCATGAAGCAGAAGCTGGGACTGGCCTGCACCCTCGTGCGCTCCCCTGAGCTATTGCTGCTTGACGAGCCGACGGTGGGCGTGGATCCGCTGTCCCGCCGTGAGCTCTGGGAAATCATTCAGCAAATGATTGATGAGGAGCAACTGACCGTCCTGGTTACCACGGCTTACCTGGATGAAGCCGAGCATTGCGCGCGGGTTTTCGTCCTGCAGGAAGGCAGGCTGCTGGCTGAAGGAACTCCTGAAGAGATTCGCGCCCATGCGCGCGACCTGTGTTTTGTCGTTACCCCACCGCAAGGCCAATCGCCACGCATTCTCCAGGCACGGCTGCTGGATGATGTCGACTGTATCATCGATGCCGTTCCCTATGGAGGAGGCGTGCACTTCATCCTCCGCGCCAGAGTAAAGCCGCAGCGCCTGGATACGCTGCTGGAGGGTATTTCCGCTACCGCGGTCGAAGCACGCCTGGAAGACGGGTTCATGGTGCTGCTGCACAAGTGGCACGACACACCCTCGCTGGAAGCTTTACCGCCGAGCGCTGGCAACCGTCGGAAAAGCGAAGGTGAAGGTAAAAATGAAGGTAAAAGTAAGGGAGATCCGGGTGAAATTGCCATCGAGGTACGCGACCTGGTGCGTAAATTCGGCGATTTTACCGCGGTGGACCATGTTTCCTTTTCGGTGCGGCGCGGCGAAATCTTTGGCCTGCTTGGCCCCAATGGGGCTGGCAAGACCACGACCTTCCGCATGCTCTGCGGCCTTCTCCCGGCTACCAGCGGCTTCCTTCAGGTCGCCGGCTTCAACCTGCTGCGTGCCCGTGCGGTGGCGCGCCGCAAGATCGGCTACATGTCGCAAAAATTTGCCCTGTACGGTGACCTGTCGGTGGTGGAAAACCTGGAATTTTTCGGCAGTGCCTACGGCTTGTATGGCAAGCGCTTGCGTGAGCGCATCGGTACCGTCATCCAGCAATTCGACCTTGAAGGCAGGGAGAAATCACCCAGCGGGCAACTGCCCGGCGGTTTCAAGCAGCGCCTGGCCATGGCGGTCGGCCTGCTGCACGAGCCCGAAATCCTGTTTCTCGACGAACCCACGAGCGGTACCGATCCACTCAAGCGCCGAGAGTTCTGGCGGCGTATTACCGCGCTGTCCGAGGTGGGCACGACGATCATCATTACGACCCATTTCATGGAAGAGGCCGAGTACTGCGACCGTATCGTCATCCAGGATGCCGGCAGGCTGCTGGCGCTCGGCACGCCGCAGGAAGTACGGATGCAAGCCGGTGGGAAGGGCAGCCTGGATATGGAAGAGGCCTTCATCAGCATCGTCGAGCAGGAGCGGCAGAAAAACAGTGAAAGTCCTGCCAGGGAAGCCAACCCATGAGCGAAACCGGAACAGAGCCAGGCACCAAGGTGCATACCGCGGAGAAATCGAACAAAGCGGATAATGTGTACAAGGGACATAAAGGTATCAGGGGATTCCGGTCGCGCCTGATCTCCCTGACCCGCAAGGAAATTCGCCAGCTACTGCGTGACCGGAGCAACCTGGTCATCGGTATCGGCCTGCCTTTCATATTGATCCTGATTTTTGGCTATGGTCTTTCACTCGATGTCAGGAATGCCACTGTGGCGGTGGTGCTGGAAGATCCTTCTC
>JBDTDT010000116.1:0-8894 GCA_039922995.1 Nitrosospira sp.
ATGATCGGGCTCGCCAATCGGGGTGCAACACTGGAGATATTTGCGGATTCAACCTTCAGACGCGTAACTGCAAAGGTGGAACAACGGCTCGCCGCTGCCAGGGTCCGGTTCAAGCGGATCAGAAATCCCGAGCACCTTCCCATGCACCTCAAGTTCGTATTGGTGGAAGATCACGATAAGGTATGGTCAATTTTTGGTAGCTTCAATTGGACAAAACCATCATTCTGGCTCAACCATGAGATTGCCGCCATTTCAAGCGACCCCATGCTTTTCAAGGCTTTTTCCAATCGGTGTGATACGTTGGAAAATAAAAAAGACTGACATATAAAAGAAAACCTTTAATGTCGTTAACTTGGTAAATGTCTTTCGCACTTTCAAAATATGGTTGCAACGTGCTTCGGCAAGGAACATGGATTCCTGGTTGGGTTCATAATGCCGTCCATCCTCCATCAATGACCAAGTTTGCTCCAGTCATGTAACCGGAAGCGTCCGAGGCTAAAAAGATAACCGCTCCTCGGTATTCGTTTTTTTCTGACATGCGGCCAAGAATGGTCCGAGATGAATAATTTTTAACAAATTCATCGTCATGTTGATTCCAGACCCCACTGGGCGTGAGCAGGTTTATCCGAATGGCCGTGTTCATATAATAGGCGGCTAAAAATTTCGTCAATCCCAACAGGCCCGCTTTGCACACGGAATAAACGGCGGGTTTGTAGGTCTGATGCTCTTGGCCGGTTTTTCTATAAATACGTTGATCCGGCCCCACCAATCCGTAATTGGATCCCAGGAAAATAATAGATCCATTTCCTGATTTTTCCATTACTTTGCAGGTGGCTTGGGCGAGCAGGAAAGCACCCGTTAAATTGACATCGAGGGAGGATTGCCAGAGTTCTTCTGGAAATTCAGTGAATTTTGAAAAACGGGTGGTATCTGAACCCTGTTCAAATTTTGGGTCAATGGCAGCGCTGTGGATAACAACATCAATCCGGTTGAACTGGGTCTCACACAATTCGGCAATGGATCGGCAAGAGTTTGCATCAGTCACATCCAGGACCTCGACCCATATTTTTGTTTCTGGATAAATGGAAGCAATATCCCTTTTTATGGATTCGAGGCCGTCTCGCTTTAAATCTCCCAGTACCAAATGAGCACCAGCCGATGCAACGGCCAGAGCAAATTCTTTTCCAAGGAGGCCGGTAGCCCCGCTGATGAGCACCACGCGACCGGTGAGATCAAAAGGCGTACCTTTGTAGGGTTGATTCATAGGGAAACCTTCTGCTGGGTTTGGATGGATTCTTTTGCCCCTAGAGCCGTCTGCAGCACATCAATGCCATCCTGTAAGGTGACCCGGGGGGTTGATCCTCTGGACAGACCATCAAGAAACTCCCGCATCATGGATAAAAATAGCTCATTCCGATCCCAGGTCAGGGGTAATTCGATTTGCTCCAGGATTTGTCCATCTTGCTTCAGGCTAGTGAGACGAGTAGGATAGTCCCAATCGACAGTAGCCCTTTCAGCAACGATGCTCATATGGCGGACCGGCGGTTTTCGCCAATAATCCATTCGAAGCTGAACACAGATGCCTCGCTCGGTTTCAAAAGTGATGAGCGCCGTGTCTTCCGCCGTGAGTTCCAGTGAAGTCCGATGTCCCCCAATGGCATAGACGTCCTTTGGTTTTCCAAAAAGCCAATGCAAGTAATCTAGCTCATGGATAAGAGTCAGCACAACGCCTCCACCCTGATCGGCACGGGCTGCATAGCTTTGCCGATAATCTTCCCAGGGGTGCCAATCAGGTAAATATTCTCCCAGGTCCACCTGCACCGAATAAATCTTTCCAAGTTTATCCTGGTTAATCCACTCTTCAATTTTCTGCAGTCCAGGATGCATACGGAGCTGGCATCCAACTAAAACCTTCGGCCCGGTTGGCGTTAAGTATGGAGCCAGTTGGGTCAGATGTCGTTTTTCATGGGCAATGGGTTTTTCAACATAAACGTGAGCCCCTGCCTTGAGAGCTTTGATGAGGGTTTCTAAATGAAGGTGGGTGGGATTTGCCACCACCACGAGATCAAATTTTTTAGTGAGTGCGAAATCGATATCTCGAAAGACTGTGATGGTTTCTGGAATGATCTCTTTGGAAGGAGGAAGATTTCGGGTTCGCACCACTCCGAGTTCGTGAACTCCAAGCGCATGCAGATTATTGAGATGCCTGACTCCAATGGATCCAAGGCCAACCACCAGAGCTTTCAAGGTACGTTCCCTCGTTTTTCAAGCAAAAGCTCCGCCAGTTGGAATGAAAATTCATCGTCGATATCGATGGAATCCTTGCTGTCGATTTTAAGGGGTAAAATGCGGGTTCCCGTGAGAGAATTTTTTTCCAGAATGGTTCGGGTACGAACTAAATCGAGATAACCGATTTGCCAATATACTTTGGGCAAACTTTGCCTGGGCTCGTTGAAAGGCTCGCGGATGCCGGAAATACTCAGCAGGGGATGCATGAAACCATCGTCTGCGAGGGTCCACATTTTGTAAGGGTTTTGCTCGGGCTCAATGACTCCTCGAACCGAATCGGCCTCTGGATTTTTTTTCAGTAGCCCCACGGCTTCTTCTATTTTCGAAACACTCCGGGAAGGAGAAGTGGGGCGGAATTGAAAAATGGCATCAGGAAGGGGAACTCGATTTTGTTCCAACCATTTGAGAAAATGCTGAAATACAGGCAAATCCCGCGTGTCATCCTGGGCCAGCTCGCTGGGCCTCAGGAACGGTACCTCGGCACCAGCCGTTCTGGCGATCTCGGCAATTCGTTCCGAATCGGTGCTGACGAAGGTTCTTAGAATGGAAGGACATTTGAGGGAGATTTCAATGGAATACGCGATGAGGGGTTTTCCCCGCAAAAGCCGGATATTTTTATGGGGTACGGCTTTTGATCCTCCCCGTGCGGGAATGAGTGAATAAATTAGCATCGCTGCACTTTCAATCAATGAGCTTGATCACCCATTTCGGCCGAAATGATGCGCTTGGGATAAATCGTTGTCAAGGGATGTGAATCCTTGCTGTCCACTCACTGATGTCACACCTCAGGATTCTGGCATTGATTGAGTCCAGCATTGGAATCCAGCCACGCATAATTGCCCCTTAGAGCCCGAAAGGTGTGATGCTTGTATGTTTTTGTATGTACTCTCCCTGTTACCTGGAAGTTTCAGGCGAAAATGAAGCAACTAATGCAATCAATACAAATTATCGATCTACGCAACCAACGACCCTGACATCATCACGTATATTCCGCCTCCGTGTTTCAAATAATTACCCTGCACCGGCATTTAATGCCATGATGGATAACTTCAAGTGCCGTTAGATTTAAGCTCTGGAAAGACATATGGGAAATTCCGCTTCAACTCTTATTATCCCAGTGGAAAATCAGGTTCGCGAATTGGATGCAAAGATTCTTCTGGCCTGCATCGCAGCGGAGCGTGGTTTCCCGGTCATCATAGGTTCTCGTGCCTTTGCTCATTTCGAGGTGGCCTCGGTTCCACGTGGCGTGTATCTGGCGAAGAGTATGCGTAGCCTGAGCAGCTCGATGTTCAGGATTCTACGTCTCCTTGGTCACGAGATTGTCGCATGGGAAGAGGAGGCGCTGGTTCACCCTCCCCCTGATACGTATTTCACCCTCCGGCTCTCTCCGGCGACGATCAGAAATGTGTCTCATGTGTTTGCGTGGGGTCAGGAGAACGTTGATTTACTTCGACAGTATCCGGAATTGCCCGCAAATATGCCTATCCATATTACTGGAAATCCTCGCGGCGATATACTGCGGTCCGAAATGCGCCCGTACTTCGATACAGAAGTAGAAAGGTTGCGTAATCTTTACGGAGATTTCATCCTCATTAATACCAATTTCACTGACGTAAACCCATTCATTCCAAATATTGGCCTGTTTCTGCCGGCGAAAGATCCACAAAAAAAATCCCGGCTCGGCCAAGCCGGGATTGGAATGAGCCGTCAGTTTGCCGAGGGGTTATGGGATCACAAACAAGCAATACTGGAGGATTTTCAGCAACTCATTCCGGCTCTCGAACAGGCGTTTCCCGGCCTCACAATCATTGTTCGGCCGCATCCGAGCGAAAATTTTAAAATATACGATGACCTTGCCGCGCAGTGCAAGCGCGTAAAAGTCACAAATGAAGGCAACGTAATCCCTTGGCTTCTGGCGGCAAAAATGATGGTGCACAACGGTTGCACAACAGGATTGGAGGCCTATGTTCTTGGGGTCCCCGCCATATCTTATCTTGCGACATTTAACGAGTACTATGATTATGAGTTTCAGGGTCTTCCTACCAAACTAAGCCATCAATGCTTCAGTTTTGAAGAGCTGAAGAGAACTCTGACTCGGATTCTTGCGGGTGAACTTGATGTTGCAAAGAGTGAGGAACGTAAAGCTCTCATCGATTATTATTTGGCGGCGCAAAATGGGCGTCTGGCTTGTGAACGGATTGTCGATGTTCTGGAGGAAAGCGGGTACGGTAAAAGGCAACCACCCGCAAGCCCTGTCGCAACGTATGCTCAGGGATGGGCGCTCACCAAGTTAAAGACCGCGGTAACAAATTTGAACATGCGCCGTCCTGGTCCTAATAGGCTGGCGTACCACGATCACCGCTTCCCAGAAATATCGGTCGGGGAGATTGAGAAAAAAGTTGCACGTTTTGGTCAATTATTGAGTCGCTTCGGCACTATCCGGGTCGAACAACACTCGAAGCACTTATTCAGGATAAATGGCTAGGAAGTCTATGAACAGTGTTCCGGTCTTCTTTTCGAAAGTTTCCCGGCCCTGTATGCTATAGTGCCGTGTTCACAGAGGATGTACTTGAATTACATGGAAGTTTTACCCTTGAAAATCATTATATTAAATAATTGCAACGGTTTATGAAGATACCAAAAGTAATCGCCGAAATAGGCTGTAATCACAAAGGCGATATTGAGATTGCCCGGGAAATGATAGTGACCGCCGTAACATTTGCGAAATGTGATTTCGTTAAATTTCAAAAGCGCTCGAATAGAGAATTACTCACGCCTGAAGAATACAATGCACCCCATCCGAATCCCCAAAATAGCTATGGTGAAAGCTATGGCGCTCATCGTGAGTTCCTTGAGTTCGACATGGACCAGCATCGACAGTTGCAACAGTGGTGCCGGGATTTAGGGATCGGCTATTCAACCTCCGTCTGGGATGTTGTCTCAGCAAAAGAGATTACCAGTCTCAACCCCGAATTCATCAAGATACCCTCAGCATGTAATCTGAATTTTCCAATGCTGGAGTATCTCGCCAGAAACTATGGTGGCGATATCCATATATCCGTAGGCATGACTACTCGTCCTGAACAAGAGCAGATCGTGCAATTAATGGAGAAATGGGATGCCGCCAATCGAGTTGTTTTATATGCGTGCACATCCGGCTATCCCGTTCCTTTTGAGCAAGTCTGCCTGCTTGAGATACAGTCATTAAAAGAAAGGTTTGGCTCACGTATTAAGGAAGTTGGATTTTCAGGGCATCATCTTGGCATCGCGGTTGACATTGCAGCTATTGTTTTGGGTGCTTCCTGGATTGAGCGGCACTTCACTTTGGACCGGACCTGGAAAGGAACTGACCATGCCGCTTCGCTGGAGCCGGATGGTTTGCGGAAGCTCGTTCGAGATGTTCGTAACGTGTCCAAGGCATTGACGTTCAAGGAAGGACCCATGGCGGAGATCGAGATTCCGCAGCGCAACAAGCTCAAACGCATACAAGGGGTTCACTTCAATTAATGCGCTGGGTAGCTTTAATGCCCTTGCGTGGGAATTCCAAGTCGATCCCCGGAAAGAATGTACGCAACATGGCGGGCCGGCCATTATTCGCCTGGGGGCTGGAACAAGCCATCGCATCAAATTGTTTCGATGCAATCTACGTAGCTACCGATTTACCGGAAATTCGTAAAAGAGTATCTGACGAATTTCCATCGGCAGTTACGATTATGGAACGCTCTGCTGCAACTTGCACGGACACCGCCAGTACAGAGAGTGTCATGCTTGAGTTTCAACAGCAGATTCATTTTGATGTCATATGTCTTATTCAGGCAACTTCTCCCCTCACACGCGCAAAAGATTTTTGTGCCGCCAAACATAAATTTCTTGCGGAAAACCTGGATTCCCTTCTGACTGCCGTGCAATCAAAACGTTTTTTCTGGACCCTAGCAGGTGTACCGGTTAACTACGATCCCTCAAAACGCCCCAGGCATCAGGATTTTGAAGGTTATCTCATGGAAAATGGCGCTTTTTATTTAACCCGGGCAAAATTACTCGAAGATGATGGCTGCCGTTTAGGCGGCCGCATCGGCATCCACGAAATGGCCGCTGAGACCGCAATTGAAATAGACAACGAAACAGACTGGATTATTGTAGAGCAGCTTTTATTAGAACAAAAATCAACATTGATCAAGACTAGCGCTTCACGGGTTAAGGCACTAGTGCTTGATGTGGATGGTACGCTGACCGACGGGGGTATGTATTACGGACCTGCTGGCGAAGCACTAAAGAAATTTAATACTCGCGATGCCCATGGTATGCAATTACTGCGTGAGTATGGCATCAGAGTTTGTGTCATTAGCAGGGAGAAAAGCCCAGCCGTAGACGCGAGGATGAGGAAGCTCCTTATTGATGAATATTACCCGGGCGTACAGGATAAACTCCCGCTTCTTTTAGAGCTGGCAAAACGCTGGGATATTCCTATGCGAAACATCGCCTATATCGGGGACGATCTCAGCGATCTGGAATGTCTAAGCCGAGTGGGTACGGCTTTTTGTCCAGCAGACTCCGTTCCGGAAATTGTGCAGCAAGCCCATTATGTTTGTAAGCGTATTGGGGGCAATGGTGCAGTCCGTGAAGCTTGTGATCTTATCCTCAAAGCACAGCAATTGCAGTCTCCGGAGGCAAAAGCACCCATGTGCCAGTAATCGGCTGGGTAATGGCTTGCTCGTAGATCGCGGATATATCAGCGCATCACTCCACGCCGCAACAATTGCCACGAAACCTTAAAACCCCATAACACCGGATGCCGCCGCAGCATGGGCGTCACCTCAACGCGAACGCCAGTATGGCGTTCGATCTTCCATGCAGCATAATTGATGCTGTCGCTAAATGTGAATGCTGCTTTTGTCAGCCGTAGCACGGATAGGACTGTTCCCTGCCAGCGCCGTAATCGCCAGCGCCACAGCGCACGCCGGCGATCCGCGGCCTCGATCAAGCTCCGATAGCGCCCATCCGGCAGCACCTCCAGCATTCCCGTCAACGCCGGTGCGGCATGCACAGTCAACCGCGTGTAATCATCCAGGTTGATCTGAGCAAGCTGTTGCGCCCGTGTTGCACGTTCGGGCCGCAACTCCGCCGCGTAGGTCTGTGTCAATCCATTGATCCAGATTGCTTCGGCATTCACTACAGATGAATCCAGCATGGGAAGACTGGCTTTAAGAAATGTCACCACTGCGTGGGCCAGCGCATTGTAAATACGCTTGCGGATGATCTCATCACGCACATACAATAATCGGGAGGGTTGAGCAAAACGTGCCCACAGATACGGGTGAAACCAACGCCAGGTTCCTTGCTCGAAATCTGCCATTGAGACTACTGCATATTTGGCACGAAATTTCTTTTCCTGCTTATTTTCACATGGAGACACTTCGAGATAAAACACATTGGGTGCCAGCCACGCATTAAGATAGCCAAGATAGCGCTCTGGGTAAGCTTTACTGTAGCTATTTACTATAGCGTAGAAGTCCACGACTCCGTCACCGATCTCATGGGACCGCAGGCAGGATCCATAAAGAAGAACAGCGTCCAGGGATGAACCGAACCGTGATTTCAATGCTTCTACCAGGATAATAAAATCCGCCGACACGGTCTTTGAACTGAGAGAAGCCATCTCGGCAACAAGGTCGTCCGGGACCTGCTGATCAAATATTGAGGCGTGGTCTGGCATTATTATGAGTTTACGCTACCAGCTCCCAGGAAGATAATCGGCCCGGCCGCTGTGATACGCAATGGCCCATCCTCGCTTGATGCCCGGTATGATTCGCCATCGACGATGTAATCGTCATCTATCAGCAGTTCCAGCACCCCGATATTGCAACTATGATAACCGTCCCGTTCCTTAAGGGATTCTCCACGGCCTGAGAGTAGGGCCCATAACGAGCGTAGGGGATGTTTCGGTTTCTGCCGGACGAATGTTATATGAAGCGGTTCTTCCTCCCGCCCCCAGTACGGACGCATGCCAAACAGCAGGCGATCCAGGGTGCTCGCGAAAAGAAACGCATAGGTTCCACGATGCAGCTCAATATCTTTCTCGATAATTGACATCTGAACCGGGGCCCACGCCCCGTGACGACGTCCGAGAATCAAGCCGATAAGGTAGCCGACTGTGATAATACCTGAATAAATTTCTCCAGTAATGCCTAATTGTTTTATCTTGCTCTGTGAGAATATCACAGCCCGGGCAATAAGTCCGACCCCAAAAAACATCCCATAAACCTTCTCCGCCCCGGCTTGTTCAATACACAGCACGTGGCGCTGTAAAAATACGGGTGGTATCTGCTTCAGCAAATACCCTCTCAATTGCTGGAGGATAAATTCTGGTTTACCGCAGATACCCAGATCCAGCGCCGTCATGTTGGTTGTACCACCCGGTATGACCGTTAGCACAGGCCATCTGGCGAGTGGTTGCGTTGCGAACAAATGACACAATACTCCCTGTACCGTACCATCCCCGCCAACAATTACCAGCAAGTCAATATCAGCCTGCACAAAGGCATCCACCGATGCTTTAATCTCAAATGCATTCGTTACTTCCCGGCAGGTCGCACCCGGAATCCCGG